>NZ_JBZEGI010000020.1:0-66381 GCF_058216415.1 Dyella sp. SYSU CM1112
AGCACTGGGGACAACGCAGACACGGCAGGTCACCGCCTCCACCGGTCACCCAGAACCCACGCCACTCAGCCACGACGGTACCGCAAGTCCCTGGGTGCGCAGAAAGTCCGGGTTGAACAATTTCGCCTGATAACGTGTCCCTGCGTCAGCCAGCACCGTTACGACCGTGTGCCCAGGTCCGAGGGCTTGAGCGAGGCGTATCGCTCCCGCCAGATTGACGCCACTTGAGCCACCCACGCACCAGCCTTCCTCGCGCAGCAACCGATGCAGCAGCGGAACGGATTCCTGATCCGGGATCGACCAGGCCATGTCGATAGGCGCGCCTTGAAAATTCATCGTGACGCGACTGGACCCAATGCCCTCGCTGATCGAGCTACCCTCTGCGACCAATTCGCCCCGATTGATGTAATTCGCCAATGCCGAACCGGTGGGGTCGGAAAGAGCAATAACGACTTTCTCCTTACGGGTTTTTAGAGCCCGGGCTACACCGGCAAGCGTACCGCCCGTGCCGGCAGAGCACACGAATCCATCTACGCTACCGCCAGTCTGCTCCCATATTTCGATCGCCGTAGTGGTCTCATGCCAGTCACGGTTGGCCGTATTGTCGAACTGGTTCGCAAACCATGCATTGCCGGGCGCTTTCTCATTGAGGCTTTCACAATACGCACGTGCAGTGTGAACGTAGTGCCGAGGGTCTTTGAAAGGGACCGCTGGCACAAGGCGCACATCTGCGCCAGCGACACGCAGGGCATCAATTTTCTCCCGGCTTTGTGTCGCTGGCATAAAAATCACTGATCGATAACCCCGGCTCGTTCCGATCAGGGTAAGCCCAATCCCTGTATTTCCTGCCGTTCCTTCGACAATCGTGCTACCGGGGTGTAGCAACCCTCGCCGTTCCGCATCAAGAATCAGCCCGAGCGCTGTGCGGTCCTTGATTGACCCGCCAGGATTAAGAAATTCGGCCTTGCCGAGAATCTCGCACTTGGTCAGGTCGGATGCGTGACGCAGCCGAACCAAGGGCGTCCGCCCAATGGCCGAGGAAAGGTCGGGTTTGATAGGCATGAGAAGGGTCGCCGCTAAGAGCCAATCAGCCAAGAATAGCGCATATGGCTATTGCGCATATGGTCGAAAACAGAAGGCGTTTGAGACCGTTTTTACGTTTAGACGTCTAAACGTCCATTGACGATAAAAAATGGCATCTGTATAGTCAATTCCACTCATCGAGACCGGCTGAGGGACAGGCCCTTTGAAGCCGGGGCAACCTGCAGGATTTAATCCCTGCAACGGTGCCAACTCCTGCGGGGCGCTAGGGCGCTGACCGGTAGATGGGATGTCGTCAATCCATGCATGGCATGATTGATTCGGCGACAGCTCTTCTAAGGTTCTCCGCGGGGGCGATGCATATGGAGAACCAAGATGCCATACCTCGCCAATTCCTCACGTGACGATCGCCCCACCGCCGTGGTCGTGCCTCTGCATTCGCTCGTCGCGCTTACTGAACAACACAGCTCTCGGCATCTGTCGATGCAACCGAAATATGGCAGTGCTCCGAGTTACGTCGACGTGCGCTATCAATGGACAGGAGCACCGGGTGCGCCCACGATCATTGTGCAGGGCGGCATCTCTGCAGACAGGCATGTTGCGAACTCCGACGCGGGTAAGCCGGGTTGGTGGTCTGAACTGGTAGGACATGATCAAGCGATCGATTTGGCGCAGTATCGCGTGCTCAGCATTGAGTGGTTGATCCCTGAGGACTTTGAGCAGCGGCCGCGTGCTATTTCCAGCGAAGATCAGGCCGACGCGTTGGCCGCGCTAGTTGATGCGTTGGGTATCGGTCGTGTCGCAGCGTTCATAGGTTCTTCTTATGGCGCGATGACTGCACTTGCCTTTGCCGCACGCCATCCGGACAAGGTGGATAAGCTGGTATTACTTGCGGGCGCACATCGCGCTCACCCGATGGCGACCGCGCAGCGCGCCATCCAGCGGCAGATTCTTCGGCTTGGCCTGGAGACTGGTCAGATTGAACAAGCGCTCTCACTGGCCCGTCAGCTGGCAATGACTACTTACCGTGGCAATGAAGAATTTGCGCGTCGCTTCGCAAGTGCGCCTGACTATCGTGATGGGCGTTTCCACTTCCCGGTCGAGGATTATCTCGAGCACGCAGGACGACGCTTTGTCGAGCGTTTCGATCTTGAGCGGTTCCTTGCGCTATCCGAATCAATTGATCTCCATGAAGTTACGCCGGAATCGGTGATTACGCCTGCGACCTTGATCGGTTTTCCGTCCGATCGCCTGGTGCCGCTGGCAGATCTGTGCGAATTGCAGCGTCGCTTGCGCGGTCCTGCCACGCTGGAAGTCATCGATTCTCCTTATGGTCACGATGCCTTTTTGAAAGAGGCTCACCAATTGGCGCCGTTGTTGCGCCAAGTCGTTCCCTGTCGTCGCGGAGTCTGAGTCATGTGTGCTGATATCACTAAGGAAACTGCCTCAAGCACCCGTGCCGTACGCGCAGGCATCGAATCCGATACGCAACATGGTGCCATCGTGCCTGCGTTGCACTTGTCCACCAACTACAGCTTCACTGGTCTGGGTGGTAAGCGTCCCTATGACTATTCCCGCAGCGGGAATCCTACGCGGGATCTGCTCGGCAATGCATTGGCAGAGCTTGAGCAAGGCGTGAGTGCGGTAGTGACTGCAAGCGGCATGGCCGCAGTCGCTTTGGCACTTGAACTGGTTCCCCCGGGAGCCACTGTACTTGCCGCACATGATTGTTATGGTGGCACCTGGCGTCTGCTGGATGCGTGGGCCAGAAAAGGACGTTTCAGCGTTCGCTTTGTTGATCTCACTGACAACCATGCACTGGTCGAAGGCCTGACCGCCAAGCCGGCGTTGGTATGGGTAGAAACGCCATCGAACCCGCTGCTGCGCATTACCGACATCCGCCACGTATCGCAAGCCGCGCATGCCGTGGGCGCTTTGGTAGTGGTAGACAACACATTCCTGTCACCTGCATTGCAGCAGCCGCTTGTACTGGGCGCAGATATCGTTGTGCATTCGACCACCAAGTACATCAACGGTCATAGTGACGTCGTTGGCGGTGCTGTGGTTGCACGCGATGCTGCTGTTGCAGAACAGTTGAAATGGTGGGGCAATTGCAACGGCCTTACCGGCGCGCCTTTCGATAGTTTTCTCACCTTGCGCGGGCTACGGACACTGGGTGTTCGCCTTCGTCAGCACCAGGAAAATGCGCAACGCATAGCTGCTTTCCTGGACGGTCATGATGCGGTACGCAAGGTGTATTACCCCGGCCTGCAGCATCACGCGGGCCATGCGCTGGCTGCTCGCCAACAGCAAGGTTTCGGCGGCATGCTGAGCTTTGAACTACAAGGCGATGTTGCGCAGATTGAGGCCTTCGTCGATGGTCTGCAGTATTTCTCTCTGGCCGAATCGCTAGGGGGCGTAGAGAGTTTGATTGCTCATCCTGCCTCAATGACGCATGCGGCGATGGCTGCGGAAGCCAGGCACGCCGCAGGCATTGCGGATACGCTGCTGCGCTTGTCGATTGGCATTGAAGACGGTGATGACTTGCTCAGTGATCTCGACCAAGCGCTCCAACGTGCTCAAGCGGTAACCGACAATGCATCGAAACGCCGGGTGATCGCATGAGTGCAGTGCTGGTCGAGGCCGCGGTACCTAAGACAGTGGTAGCAGCACCGGACGTGGCCCTGGTGTTGCTTGGCACCGGTGTTGTAGGAGGTGCTTTTCTCAAACTGCTGTGTACACCGGTGGCAAAACGATTGCATCTGGTGGCCGCTGCGAATTCACGCCGGCAGCAGACAGAGCCTGCTCAACTCGCAGCCCGTGATCTGCGTGATCGGCTGAAGCGCGAAGGGACTCCACGCGACGATACAGCACTGTTATCGGCACTTGACGCACACCAGGCAACATTGAAAGTCATCGTTGACGCCACAGCATCGGCTGAGCTGGCATCACGTCATGCCGACTGGCTGGCTCGTGGCTATCACGTCGTTACCGCCAACAAATCACTGGCTGGAGGCCATCTTTCCGGCTGGCGTGCACTGCAGGCAGCGCGTGCAGCAGGCGGCCGTTACGGCGACTCGGCAACGGTAGGCGCAGGCTTGCCTGTGCTCTCCACGTTGCGTCGCCTGTGCGATTGCGGCGACAGCTTGCTCACTTTGGAAGGCGTCTTCTCTGGATCGCTTTCCTATCTGTTCAATCAGTATGACGGCAGCCGTCCGTTCTCGGCACTTCTGCGCGAAGCGCGCAAGCAAGGCTACACCGAACCTGATCCACGGGCAGATCTTTCCGGCGAGGATGTGGCACGCAAGCTGCTCATTCTTGCGCGCAACGCTGGTTTTGCGCTCGGCACGGATGAGGTTGTCGTGGAAAACTTGGTGCCGGAAAGCCTGCGCGACATCTCCACTGAAGCATTCCTGGAGCGCCTAGAAGAATTGGATGAGCCACTAGCGGCGTTGCATGAGGCTGCGCGTGCACGTGGCCAGGTGCTGCGTTTCCTGGCGCGACTCAATCAGCGTGGTCGCGCCCGTGTCGGGTTAACGGAGGTGGCGCCTACTCATCCGGCTGCGCGCCTCTATGGAACCGACAATCAATTTGCGTTGACCACGACGCGCTACCACACACAGCCGCTGGTCATTCAAGGGCCTGGTGCGGGTCCTGAAGTCACGGCCCAGGCCTTGCTGGGCGATATTCTCGCCCTGGGATAGAACCAACAATAGGCGTCAGTTAGGTTTTTTTGTTGTCGTGGCTAACGCCAAACACGAGGTCGATTGAATTGCCACTCTTGCTTCGCTCCAGGACGGCACGGGTAACACTCGTGGGACGCTCGTTGCCGGGAGGCACCGTCCAGCGTGTAATCATGCCCACGTTGCCGAAGTCCGCTGAAGCGGATTGAGACAGGGCCAGTCTTTCGACCACGCGCGCGCCGCCACGGTTGGCTACGCTGTTTTCCGGGAAGACCATGCTGCGCTGGTTGACGACGTGCTGGTTGGAAACACCGCTGAGGGGGATGGCATGTGAAGCGTCATCACCAGACAATCCATCACCTGATTTTGAAGGTGTTTGCAGCGTGCGTCCGGTGAGCACGCCACTGATGGGTTCAATAATGCCGAACGCCTGGTATTCAGTCTTACCATCGCCATGCTTGACGGTTTGCAGTGTCGCGAACGACGTTCGCTGTTTCTTATTGCGCTGTTCGTCTGCCTGCGTGAACAGTTTTTTGAAATCCGAGGTTGCTTTCGGTGAAAGCGATCGCCTGGTGAAGTCGCGGAGGTGGTCGTTGGTAACCCGGTCATCGCCCTTGGCAGGGTCTAAGGCTGATTTACGCGCACGCGCAAGGGACTCGTCCAGCGAATGATGGGGTATATCGCCCAAACTGGGAAATGCCGTGCTAGCGGATTGCGTGGTTTGAGCAGTGCGGCTGCGCGTGCGCGGCTTCTCTAATGACGGTTCGGGCGTCTTTCGCTTGCCGCCTCTTCCTTTGTCGCTCATGACACTTCCCCTGGACAAGTGCGATGAGGAGGGACTCTAGCACTGATGCTATTTGCTCAGAACCGGCACGGCGTTTTGTATGGTTTCCGCGTCGGGATGGGAGGTAGCGCATGCCGCTTCTATCGAAGGAGTACGCCATCCGCACTTAACGCCCCACAAGTAAAACAAAAGCCCGACTGCGGCGACAACCGCAAGATCGATGCCGTAAGGCAGGTAGCCGCGACCACCAAAAGTGGTGCTTCCAGCCCAGGACAGGATCGCAACAGTGGGCAGATAGACCATCAGCCAGCACGCACCTTTCAACTGCCGACCGAAATCATGCCAGCCGGATTTGGCTTGATAGTAGAGATACACCGGCAACGCCACGACCATCAGCAGGATGATTTCCCCGGTCAGCGGCCACTTTGCCCAATACAGCAGTTCGGTCGCCATGATGAAGGCCACGCCGGCAAGCACGGGCAGGCCGGCTATGCGCAAGGGACGATGCAGCTCCGTGGCGGTACGACGTAGGGTCATTACGCTCACCGGACCGGTGAGATAAGAAATGATGGTGGCAACGGAGATCACGGCCGCCAGCGTTCCCCACCCACGAAAGAAGAACAGGAACAAAAACGAGACAGCCAGGTTGAGCCACATGGCAGGGCGCGGCACTCCCCATTTTGGATGCACTTGGCCGAGGATTTTCGGTAGCGTGCCGTTACGTTCCATGCCGTAGATCATGCGCGCCGTGGTGGCGGTATACGTCATGCCGGTACCGCTCGGGCTGATAAAGGCATCGACGTAAAGCAGCATCGCGAGCCAATGTAAATTGACGATGATGGCCAGCTCGGCAAACGGCGAGCGGAAGTCAATGCCATGCCAACCCGTCTTGGCCAGCATCTCCCGCGGTACGGCGCCGATATAAGCCGCCTGCAGAATCACGTAGATAACAGTAGCTAGAAGAATCGAGCCGATTATGGCGAAGGGAATGCTCTTGCCTGGATGGCGCGCTTCGCCCGCCAAGTTTACCGGGCTTTGGAAGCCATTGAAGCTGAAGACGATGCCGGCTGTCGCCACGGCATTGAGTACGGCAGCGAGGTCGATTGCATGTGTTTCGCCGTGAATACCTACGGAAAAGTTCTCGGTGTGAAAACCGCTGGCAATCAGCGCCAGTCCTGTGGCGGCAGGCACCACCAGTTTGAACACGGTGATGGCGGTATTGGAATGGGCGAACAGCCTCACGCTCCAGAAGTTGAGCAAGAAATAGATGATCACCAATACCGCTGCGATGGCGAGTCCGGTGACGCTCAATTCACCATGGCCGTTCGTGACGTGATACAGGTCTTGCGCCCACTGCCATGGCCAGGATGCCATGTATTGCACGGAAGCTTCGGCCTCCACCGGAATTACCGATACGATCGCGATCCAGTTCGCCCATGCGGCAATGAAGCCCACCAGGGATCCATGCGAATAGTGTCCATAGCGCACCATGCCGCCGGATTCGGGAAACATGGCACCCAACTCCGCATAAGTAAGTGCGATGGTCATGATGATCGCCGCGCCTAGCACCCACGCCCAAACTGCTCCGGGGCCAGCCAGGCCCGCCGCTTTCCACGCCCCAAACAACCAGCCGGAACCAATGATGGAGCCGAGGCCGGTAAGCATGAGGGCAAACGGCCCCACGTCGCGGCGGATCGCGTTGGAAGAAGACATCAGACACTCCCTACAAGCTAAACGGATGGCCGCCAGCGGCGACACAATCCGTCGATGATGACAGACCGGTATACGTAGTGTCAGCCCGAACGGGATTCGTTTACCCGATCAAAAGCGGCATGGCAGCTGATAAACGCTCCTGTGAAGGGGTTATATATCGCTTCATCCCGAATAAGAGATATATACTGTGGCCTTGACGCCAAGGACCCCTGCCATGCCGGCCATCAGCTTCGAATTCTTCCCGCCCAAGACCGACGAGCAGCGTGCCCAGCTCGACAAGACAGCCAAGGAGTTGAAGGCACTGAATCCGCAGTACGTATCGGTGACCTTCGGCGCGGGTGGCTCTACCCTGAGCTACACCAGCGAAACGGTGGCTCGGCTGCATCAACAGCACGGCCTGGACGTAGCACCGCATCTCTCCTGCATGGGTGGTACGCGTCATGAGATCGCCGACCTGCTCGAAGCCTATCGGGCTGCTGGCTATCGGCGCATCGTGGCGCTGCGAGGCGATCTGCCTTCCGGCATGGCGACGCCAGGCGACTTCCGCTATGCCGCCGAACTCGTGCGCTTCATTCGTGAACATAGCGGCGATCACTTCCATATCGAAGTGGCCGCGTATCCGGAAATGCACCCGCAAGCGGAGGACGCCCAGGCCGATCTGCGTCATTTCAAGGCCAAGATCGATGCTGGTGCCGATGGCGCGATCACGCAATATTTCTTCAATGCGGATGCTTACTTCCGGTTCGTCGACGATGTTCGCCGCATGGGAGTGTCGGTACCGGTCGTGCCGGGGATCATGCCCATTTCCAATTACGCGCAGCTCAAGCGTTTTTCGGATGCATGCGGCGCAGAAATTCCGCGCTGGATAGCCAAGCGCATGCAGGCGTATTACGACGATGTGGAATCCATTCGTGCGATGGGCGCCGAGGTCGTGGCACAGCTATGCCGGCGTTTGCTGGAAGGCGGTGCGCCAGGATTGCACTTCTACACGTTGAACCGCGCAAAGGCGACGCGTGCTGTGCTTGATCAGCTTCGTTGATGCGAGTCGCGGTCTTCTTCCAGGGGCTTGAGCGATCAGGCTGCGAGCCCTGGAAACCTTGTGACCCAAACTGTTCCCTGAAGAGAAGAGACAGGATGCACGAAGCATCCATCAAGTGACAGGTATGCTTGCCGGATGCGCGCCGTCGTCCTGCTACTGCTGCTCTTATTCTTGTCGGTTAGTACCGCTCATGCGCAAGGCGATATTCACCACTGCATAGGGGCGAATGGCATTCCGGTGTTTACCGATCGCGTATGCTCCGATGTGAATGCCACGCCCGTATTGCCGGCACCGGCGGCCAGTGCGCAGGCACCAGCTGAACCCGCGCAACCGCCCGCGGCAGTGCTATGTGCGACGGATCTAAAACAGCTCAAACAAGCCATCGTTGATGCTTTCGCTGCACATAATCCCAATCGCCTTGCCGGGCTGACGCTGTGGAACGGCGATGGGAAAGCGACCGTGGTAACCGATATCGAATTCTTCAGTCGTCTGATGTCGCACCCGTTGCTCGGCGTCAAAATCGGATCTCCCTCATCATCTGATTCGGATGACGACAGCACAGCCGCATCCGAGCTTTCGTTATCCGCATCGCCTTCTTCAATACCCGTGCATGACGAAACCTTGACCGTGCAAACCGAGTCGGACGATGGCAGCGGCACGGCCCAGGAAACTCATTTCGGCGTTGTGCATCGTTCCGGTTGCTTGTGGCTGCAGCCATAACGCTCAGCATTTGCCGCTCATAAAAGCATGTTCCTGACCATGCTCAGATAATGCCCAACGCGGCCACGCCGCACTGGGTGTGGGCGTCAAACGAAAGGTGTCGAAAGATTCGGCACGTTATCATGGGCGGTCCCCAACGGAGAGATCCCCCATGGCACAGCAGTACCCCGAATGGATCTGGCAGAACGGCGAAATCAAGCCGTGGAAAGAAGCCACCGCGCATGTGATGTCACATGCCTTGCATTACGGTTCGTCGGTGTTCGAAGGGATACGCAGTTACGTGACGCCGGAAGGCGCCGCGATTTTCCGCCTCACCGACCACCTGAAGCGCCTTTATCACTCGGCCAAGATCTATGACATGGTGCTGCCCTATTCGCAGGACGAATTGGCTGCCGCATGTCGGGAAGTGATTCGCAAGAACGGTTTCGCCGCGGCCTATTTGCGTCCGGTCGCCTATCGGGGCCTGGGTGGTTTTGGACTTTCCGCCGAAACGCCGATCGATGTCGCCGTGGCGGCGTGGCCAATGGGTCCTTACCTCGGTCCGGAAGCGCTGGAGGTGGGCATCACAGCTTGCGTATCCAGCTGGCAGCGTTTCGCACCAAATACTATTCCCGCGGGTGCCAAAGCGGGCGGCAACTATCTTTCCGGCCAACTCATCGCACGCGAAGCGCGCCGCCTCGGCTTCGGTGAAGGTATCGCCCTGGCCGCCGGCGGTTTGCTTAGCGAGGGGGCGGGCGAAAACCTGTTCCTGGTCTTCGATGGTGTGCTGCACACCACGCCGGCCAGTGCGTCCATTCTTGCTGGTATCACGCGCGATACCTTGAAAGTACTCGCGCGCGAAGACGGGATTGAAGTCGTGGAACGCGATATCCCGCGCGAATACCTCTACCTGGCCGATGAGGTATTGATGTGCGGCACCGCCGCCGAAATCACGCCGATCCGTGAGATCGATGGCAAGCAGGTCGGTAGTGGCAGGGCCGGCCGTATCACGCGCCGCCTGCAGGAACTTTATTTCGGCCTGTTCAACGGCAAGACCCAGGACAAGTGGGGCTGGCTCGAGCCGGTCTGATCCTGCCCATGCACGGCGCCCTGCTATGCGTTCCGCAGGGAAGGGCGCCGTAATCGGAGGCACGGGGTGGCACTTCTTTTTCACCTAAAAAGGTGAAAAGATGTGCCCATGACCCTGCAACTCACCAGTCGCCAATTCAATATCCTCGACTTCATCCGCGAACGCATGAAGGAAGGTGGGGACGCGCCTACGCTGGAAGAAATCGGACAGGCCATGGGCATTCCGAGCGTCAGCGCGGTGCTCAAGCATGTGCGCTCGCTGGAAGCGAAAGGGCGGCTGGTGATCGAACCCAACCGCACGCGCGGTATCCGACTCGTACAAGAAGCGGATCCGCTCGCAGCCGATACGCTGGACTTGCCCTTGATTGGCCGCATCGCGGCGGGCGAGCCAATCTTTTCCGATTCACGTGTGGAACGCAGTCTGCGCGTATCGCGCTGGCTATTTCGTCTGCGGCCGGATTACCTGGTGCGGGTGATCGGTGATTCCATGCGTGATGAGGGCATTCTGGATGGCGATCTCGTTGCAGTGCACGCCACGCCGGTGGCGAGGCACGGCCAGGTCGTGGCGGCGCGTGTTTCCGGGGAGCGGTTCACCATCAAGCGTTTGTATTGGAAAGGTGATGTGATTCGCCTGCTGCCAAACAGTCCCGGCTACCGGCCGATCGATCCCGATCCCACGGAAGATTTTGCCATCGAAGGGCTATTCGCAGGTCTGGTGAGGGGCGCCTGATGGGTGCGGTGGTGGCCTTGTCGAGCCTGCTGGACGCCCGACAGGTTTGGCGTGGCCGGGTGGCGATGCCGGCGGAAGACGGACAGCCCACCGGTTGGCCGCTGCTCGATGCTGTATTGCCGGCCCGCGGCTGGCCTGAGGCATCGCTTACGGAAATCCTGTTGCCGGCCGATGGCCTTGGCGAACTACGGCTCGTATTGCCGACTCTTGCGCGGCTCACGCAAGGCCAACGCCCCGTCATGCTGATCGCGCCACCTTATGCGCCCTGTGCCATGGGCTGGCGGCAGCAAGGTGTAAACCTGCAGCATGTGGAAATCGTCGATACGGATGAAAAGCATGTGTTGTGGGCAGCCGAACAGTGCCTGCGTTCCGGCAGTTGCGCTGCCGTACTGGCGTGGCCGCGGCAGGCGGACGATCGCAGCCTGCGCCGTTTGCAAGTGGCGGCCGATACCGGGCGTGCCTTGGCCTTCGTCTTTCGCGATAGCCGGCACCTGGCCAATGCCTCGCCGGCCGCCTTGCGGCTGGAATTCACCGTATCGCCGCAACCGTCGATCTGGGTGCGTAAATGCCGTGGTGGCAATGTGCCTGTCCAGGCCATCCTTTTCGAACATGAAAAAGCGGGCTCAGCGACATGCAATGCGCGCGATGAGGAACACCGTTGCCCTGCCATCCATCCGGCACATGCCAATGCGCAGAAAGCGCCCATGGATGTGCGCGGTACCGGGGAGCGAGACCTCCGTGTCGCCCCTGAACGAAAGACAGAAATAGATTCTCCGCTTCTCAACATCGGGCGCGTCCCTATCCCTTCTCATCTTGCTCTCTTTCGCGGGAGCGATGGGCAAGAACAGCTGCCGTATGAAGAGCTGCGATCACGCTGCGAAAACCTCTCCTCCGAAAGGGGAGAGAAGTCCTTGATAGTTTAGGCGCCGATGGTTGCCGTCTATGTTATGGGCCTGCATAACCCTGCCGCACTTGGCGCTGGATGGTGTCCTTCGCCGTCGCGCTGATGACAGCCCTCTCGTCCTGGTAGACGGTCCGGCGAACGCGCGATGCATCATTGCCGCCAATGCATCCGCGCAAGCAGCAGGCTTGCACGTGGGGCAGCGACTGACGGCCGCGCAAGCGTTATTGGCGCAATTCGAAACCATTCCTTACGACCCCTCTGAGACCATTCGTTGGCAGTGCTTTCTTGCGAGCGTGGCCTATCGCTACAGTTCGCAAGTAGCGTTGTTACCGCATGCCATCGTGCTGGAAATCGGTCGCAGCCGACGTCTGCTGGGTGAGTGGCCGGAGATAGAGCGCAAGCTGCGCCACGATTTCACCGCCTTGGGATTTCGGCATCGCATGGCCGCCGCGCCGACTCCGCACGCCGCGTACGTGTTTGCCGACATCAACGATGGACTGGCCCTCGCAACGCAGGAAACCATGCGACGCGTGCTCGATTCCACGCCGCTGCAGAAAAGCTATTTGCCCAGGGATGCAATGGATACGCTGACGCGCATAGGCATTCGCTGCCTGGGGCAATTGCTGCGCATGCCACGCGATGGTCTGCAGCGACGCTTCGGTGCCGAATTGCTGCGCGCCATGCAGCGCCTGGTGGGGGAGGCCCCGGCAGGGCTTGAGTCGTATGTGCCTCCGCAAACAGTGGATTGGCGCATCGAGCTCTCGCATGAAGTGGAAAACGTCGCCGCATTGATGTTTCCACTCAAACGCATGATGGGTGACCTTGCGGCCTTTCTTTCCGGACGCGATGGTGGCGTGCAGCGTTTTGTACTCAAGCTGGAACATCGCGATTGCGCTACAACCGGAGTGCCAGTAGGCCTGCTTTCATCCGAGCGTGATGCCAATGTGCTATTCGATGCAGCGCGGGGACGTTTGGAACAGATGCCATGGTCCGCGCCGGTATTGTCACTGCGCCTGATCGCCGATGATCTACCCGGCTTTACACCTGCAGGTCGCGATCTGTTCGACGAGCGGCCCGCGAATGCGCTGCCTTTCGAGCAGTTGCGTGAGCGCTTGCGCGCGCGCCTCGGTGATCGTGCTGTCTATCGCTGGGGCACGACGATCGATCCACGGCCAGCGCGCTCGCAGCGCATCGCGACGCAGGATGAGAGCTTCATCGAGCCGCACGAACGTCCCACCTGGCTGCTGGAGCGGCCGATTCCATTACGCGGGGAAGTCCACATACTTGCCGGTCCCGAACGGATGGAAACCGGATGGTGGGATGGCGATGCCATCCGTCGTGATTATTACATTGTGAAAACGGCACAAGGACAGCGGGCCTGGGTGTTCTGCGCGGCTGGTGAACAAAGTGGCTGGATGCTGCATGGATGGTTCGCATGACCGATTACGCGGAATTGCATTGCCTGTCGGATTTTTCATTCCAGCGCGGAGCATCCAGTGCACGCGAGCTATTCGAGCGTGCCAACGACTGTGGTTACGCCGCGTTGGCGATCACTGACGAGTGCTCCTTTGCCGGCATCGTGCGCGCATGGGAGGCTTCCCGCGATACCAAAGTACCACTGATCGTCGGTACGGAAATCCAACTGCACGATGGCCCGAAACTGGCCTTGCTGGCGGAAAACAAGCAAGGCTATGTGTCGCTGTGCCGTTTGATTACGCAGGGGCGCAGAGCCTCCGAAAAAGGTAGTTATCACCTGTTGAAGGCGGATGTGGCTGCTGGCCTTCCGGGAACGCTCGCGCTGTGGATTCCTGCGCGGAAACCGGATCGCGAGCATGGCGCATGGGTAAAACACATTTTTGGTGATCGTGCATGGCTGGCGGTGGAATTGCATTGCGATGGCGATGACCGTGCACGCCTGGCCGAACTCAATGCACTGGGCGAGGCGCTGCAGCTGCCATGCGTGGCCAGTGGCGATGTGCATATGCATGTGCGTCAGCGCTTGCCGCTGCAGCACACGATGACGGCGATTCGTCATCACGTGACCATGGCCGATGCCGGCGCCGTGCTGTTTCGTAACGGTGAGCGCCACCTTCGGCGGCGAGCCACGCTGGAGGCGATTTATCCTCAAGCGCTGCTCGACGAAAGCGTGCGTATTGCCCGACGCTGCATCTTCTCGCTTAAAGATGATCTGCAGTACCGCTATCCCGCCGAACTGGTTCCTGACGGCTATGACGCCATTCAGTGGTTGCGTCGGCTTGTGATGGATGGTGCGACGTGGCGCTGGCCGAACGGCGTGCCCGGCGATATCCGGATCAAGATCGAGCACGAATTGCAGCTTATTGAGAAGAAGCGCTACGAAGCGTTTTTCCTTACCGTGCACGATATCGTGCACCATGCGCGCAGTCAGGGCATCCTTTGCCAGGGGCGCGGCTCGGCGGCCAATTCGATCGTATGTTTCACGCTCGGTATAACCGACGCCGATCCGGCCAAGGTCGAATTGCTGGTAGAGCGCTTCATTTCCGTGGAACGCGATGAACCACCTGATATTGATGTCGACTTCGAACACGAGCGGCGCGAAGAGGTTATTCAATACGTCTACAACAAATACGGTCGTGAACGCGCCGCCATCGCCGCCACGGTGATCAGCTATCGCTCCAAGAGTGCAGTGCGGGATGTGGCGAAAGTTCTGGGTTTGCCTGCCGATCAGGTCGACAAACTGAGTCGTATCTTCGGTTGGCGCAACGGCGGTGAAACCTTGCGTGAGCGCTTGCGCGAACAGGGCTTCGATCCCGCTTCCCCTTTGATGTGCAAACTCATTGCGTTGACCATACAACTGCTCGACAAGCCGCGCCATCTCAGTCAGCACGTGGGTGGTTTCGTAATTCATGACGCGCCATTGCATGAATTGGTGCCGGTAGAAAACGCAGCGATGGCCGATCGCACCATCATCCAGTGGGACAAGGATGATCTGGACACTATGGGCTTGCTCAAGGTCGATTGCCTGGCGTTGGGTATGCTGACCTGTCTGCGCAAGTGTTTCGATCTTCTGCAGCAACATCGCGGTAAAGCGTTGAGCATTGCCACGATCGAGTCCGACGATGATGCGACGTACGACATGATCCAGCGTGCCGAAACCATCGGTGTATTCCAGATCGAAAGTCGTGCGCAAATGGCAATGCTGCCGCGACTCAAGCCGGCAAACTATTACGACCTGGTCATTCAGATCGCCATCGTGCGGCCCGGTCCAATCCAGGGCGACATGGTGCATCCCTATTTGCGGCGCAGGCGTGGCGAAGATCCGGTCAACTATCCATCGGAAGACTTGCGTCCCGTGCTTTCGCGCACGCTGGGCGTGCCGTTGTTCCAGGAGCAGGTGATGAAGCTGGCCATGGTGGCTGCCGGTTATAGCGCAGGCGATGCCGATGAACTGCGTCGCGCCATGGCGGCGTGGAAACGTCACGGCGGGATGGAGAAACATCACGAGCGCCTTATCTCCGGCATGCTGCAGCGTGGCTATAGCGCGGCTTTCGCTGAGCAGATCTTCGACCAGATCAAGGGCTTTGGCAGTTACGGTTTTCCGGAAAGCCATGCTGCCAGTTTCGCCAATATCGCTTACGCCAGCAGTTGGCTGAAATGCCATGAACCGGCCGCTTTTGCCTGCGCCCTACTCAATGCGCAGCCAATGGGTTTCTATGGCCCAAGCCAGATCGTGCAGGATGCACAACGTAACGGCATCCATGTGCGTCCGGTGGACGTTCGCTACAGCGATTGGGATTGCACGCTTGAGCCTGATCCGCGCAGCAAGGACGGGCTGGCATTAAGGCTAGGGCTGCGCCAACTGCGCGGTTGCAGTGAAAAGGTGGCAGGACGTATTTCCGCTGCTCGAAAAAGAGCGCCTTTTCGCAACATCGTTGATCTTTGCACGCGCGCCGAACTGGATGCGCGGCACCAGGATCTGCTCGCCGATGCAGGCGCCTTGCGCGGCCTGGCCGGACACCGTCATCGTGCGTTATGGCATACCTCTGGCGTGGAGCCGCAACTGCCATTGTTCGGTCGCGCCAGCCCACGCGAGCAGGACATCATGTTACCGCTGCCTACGGCGATCGAAAACATGACTGCCGATTACGCATACAGTGGCTTGAGCTTGGGGCCGCATCCGTTAAGGCTGTTGCGCGATCGCTTGCGTGCCGAACGCTATCTGGATTCGCGCAGTCTGCAGAAACGGCCGCATGCCTCACCGGTACGCACCGTGGGGCTGGTCACTCAGCGCCAGCAACCGCAGACCGCTAGCGGTGTCACCTTCATCACTATTGAAGATGAATTCGGCCACGTGAACGTGGTGGTGTGGAACCACATCGCGCAGACCCAGCGACGCCCTTATCTGGAAGCGCGCCTGCTAGCGATCGAAGGACGTTGGGAGGCGGCTGATGGGGTAAATCATCTGATTGCGCGAAAGCTACGCGATCTCAGCGGAATGTTGGCTGATCTCGATGCACGCTCAAGAGATTTTCATTAAAACCATCCGAAGCCGGCGTCATGCAAACCTTACTTTTTGAATCAGGCGTGCAAAGGATTGCCGACGACTCAACCGGGCCGATCACCTATCAGCCAGGCGTCATTTCACCTTCCGTGGCTTCCGCATGGTTTGCCGCACTGCTTGAACAAGGCGATTGGCATGAAGGCTCGCGCATGATGTACGAACGTTTGATCGGTGTGCCGCGCCTGCATTGCCATTACGCCATCGCTGATCCTGCATTGCCCGCGGTGTTGCGTGATGCGTTGCTGGCGGTCCAGCAGCAGGTCGCTGCACCGTTCAATAGCATCGGCCTCAATTGCTATCGCAACGAGCATGACAGCGTGGCTCCGCATAACGATAAATTGCATGAACTGGTGCCGCATCAACCTATCGCGCTGCTGTCACTGGGGGCGACCCGTACCATGGTGATCCGGCGCAAGATGCCCCCGCATTTGAAGTGCGAGCTGGAACTCGAAGCAGGCAGTCTGTTGCTGATGGGATGGAATGCGCAACTGCACTACGACCACGGCATTCCCAAGCAGCGGCGACCGATCGGGCCAAGGATCAGCGTGGCGTTTCGCGTGCGGCCGAGCACCGGCAAGAGATGGGGCGAGCACTGATGCTCTGAAGAAAACGCGTTACCCAAGCTGCAACAGGTCCGCGAGATGCATGGGATGATCAATGACGGCACGGGCATCCGCCATTTCCAATTCTTCGCGGCTGCCGAAGCCCCAAAGCACGCCGATGCCTGCCACGTTGTTGGCGACGGCGCCTTCAATATCAAAGCGGCGATCACCGACCATGATGGTGTTGTGTGACGAGGCATCGAAATCCGCTAGCGCCGCAGCAATCATCGACGCCTTTTCACTGCGCGCGTCGGAGGGGTGGGGCCCGTAAAGCTTCTGGAAATGATGTCCGAAGGGCAGCGCTTCGATAATCGGGGTGGCGTGCCGGTGTGGTTTGCTGGTGACTACCGCAAGCTGGTGTCCCGCCCTCTGCAGCTTGGCGATCATGTCTGCGACGCCTGGATAGACTGCATGTTCGCGCCAGCCAAGTGCGGTAAAGCGCTCGTGGTAATGCGCGACGGCTTCTTCAATACGCACGGCATCGTGGTCCAGCAAGGGCGCGAAGCTATGCCGCAACGGCGGTCCAATCCATGAGCGCAGTTCCACCGGCTCCGGCACGCCCAGCCTGGCCAGGGCGTGCCGGATACAGGCAGTGATGCCGGGTTCGGAATCGATCAGCGTGCCGTCGAGATCGAACAGGCAGAGCATCGATTACTTCGTCGCACGCGCCTTGAGCGCCGTTACCGCCGGCAGTTCCTTACCTTCCAGGAATTCCAGGAACGCGCCGCCCCCGGTGGATATATAGGACACCTTGTCAGCAATGCCGTACTTGTCCACGGCGGCCAGGGTATCGCCGCCACCGGCAATGGAGAAGGCTTTGGAATGGGCGATCGCATGCGCCAGCACTTCGGTGCCCTTGCCGAAGGCATCGAATTCGAACACACCTACCGGACCGTTCCATACCACCGTGCCGGCCTTGGCGATCAATTCAGCGTATTGCCTGGCGGTTTCCGGGCCGATGTCCAGAATCATCTCACCTTCTTTCACCTGCTCCACCGACTTCACCGTGGCCGGAGCATGCGCGGAGAACTCCGGCGCCACCACAACATCTACCGGCATCGGTACGTCAGCACCACGGCGTTTGGCATCGGCAAGCACTTTCTTGGCGGCGGAAAGCAGGTCGGGTTCGTACAGTGAGTTGCCGACCGAATACCCGGCGGCAGCAATAAAGGTATTGGCGATGCCGCCGCCTACAATCAGCTGATCCACCTTGCCGATCAGGTTCTCGAGCAACGTAAGCTTGGTGGAAACCTTGGAACCGGCCACGATAGCGAGCAGCGGATGGGCGGGATGCTCCAGCGCCTTGCCGAGTGCATCGAGTTCCGCACACAGCAGCGGACCCGCAGCGGCGATAGGCGCGAACTTGATGACGCCATGCGTGGAGGCTTGCGCGCGGTGAGCGGTGCCAAAGGCATCCATCACGAATACATCGCAGAGTGCCGCATATTTCTTGGACAAGGTTTCATCGTCCTTACCCTCGCCGACATTCATGCGGCAATTTTCCAGCACCACCACTTCGCCTTCGGCGACGTCTACACCATCCAGATAGTCGGCGATCAGGCGCACGGGCTTGCCAAGCTTCTCGCTCAGCCAGTTCGCCACCGGTGCCAGTGACGACTCGGCATCGAACTGCCCTTCTTTCGGACGTCCCAAATGCGAGATCACCATGACTTTGGCGCCGGCATCGCGTGCCGCCTTGATCGTCGGAAGGGAAGCGTCGAGGCGCTGCGTGGAGGTGATATGCCCGTTCTCGATCGGCACGTTCAAGTCTTCGCGAATCAGCACGCGCTTGCCGCGCAGATCGAGGTCGCTCATGCGGGTGACGGTCACGGGAAAACTCCTGGCAGCTTAAGGAAGTCGGCCACGGAGGCCGGAACTGCTTATTGTCCCGCCCCCCTCGCAGCGATGCAAACGTTCCCGGGTTTAAACTCGCGCTCTGCTCCCTCATGAAATGCGCGATCCATGTCCTCGAACCTCGTTCTTTACAGCTATTGGCGCTCCAGCGCCGCTTATCGCGTTCGTATTGCGCTGAATATGAAAGATTTGCGTCACGAGACGCGTGCGGTGCATTTGCTGCGCGAGGGTGGCGAGCAGCATATGCCTGCCTATACGGCGCTCAATCCGCAAGAGCTGGTGCCGACCCTGATAGATGGAGACAACGTGATCACGCAGTCCATGGCGATCATCGAATACCTGGATGAAGTTCATCCGACGCCGGTTTTGCTACCGACCGATGCGGCCGGTCGAGCGCGCGTGCGCGCTTTGGCGCAGGCAGTCGCGTGCGATATTCATCCAATTGGCAACCTGCGTGTGCTGCAGCAGATCGGGGCGCAATTCGGTGCTGACGATGAGCAGAAGAAAACGTGGATGCAGCACTGGGTCGCCAGTGGTTTTCGTGCGCTGGAAAAGATGCTGGTCAGCAGCAAGCACACCGGGCGTTATTGCCATGGTGATACGCCGAGCATGGCTGATCTATGTCTGGTTCCGCAGGTCTACAACGCGAGGCGCTGGGACGTGCAACTGGATGATTACCCCACCATTCTACGTATCGATGATGCCTGCGCAGAGCTGGAAGCGTTTCGTAAAGCTATGCCCGAGCAGCAGCCGGATGCGCCAAAGCCCCACTGATTTGTTTTGGGGCGCATGGCGCTTGCGCAAGCGATATCCAGTTGTCAGCGTGCACGCCCCTCCCTGGGCACGAAGGGGCGATATTTCAGATCTCTAACTTAGCGCCTGGCAGGACAGAAACAGCATCGCGCTAGAAGCCAAGCCCATACGGGTCATTGCCGGCCAGCTCTGCCGTCTCGGCATTGCCGCCTTCCGATAGACGGATCTTCAGCGCCAGTCCGTCGCGCGAATCCGCTTTGGCCAGTGCTTCTTCCAGCTCGATGCGACCGGCCTTGTACAGCTTGTAGAGCGACTGGTCGAAGGTTTGCATGCCTTCCTGCAAGCTGCGGTCCATGGCTTCTTTCACTTCGTGGATCTGGCCACGGCGGATCATGTCGCGAATGAAGGGCGTATTGAGCAGTACTTCCACCGCGGGCAGTCGCCGGCCGTCCTTGCCGGTAACCAGTCGCTGGCTGATCACCGCGCGCAGGTTCAAAGCGAGGTTCATCAGCACGTTCTTATGGGCCGATTCGGGGAAGAAGTTGAGGATGCGCTCCAGCGTCTGGTCGGCATTATTGGAATGCAAGGTCGCCAGACACAGATGTCCGGTTTCGGAGAAGGAAATCGCCGCCTCCATCGTATCGGTATCGCGGATCTCGCCGATCATGATCACGTCCGGCGCCTCACGCATCGCGTTGCGCAGGGCTTCGTGATAAGTGTGCGTATCCAGCCCCACTTCGCGCTGATTGACGATCGATTTCTTGTGGCGATGCAGGTATTCGATCGGATCTTCGATGGTCAGGATGTGACCCGAGGAATGACTATTGCGATGATCCAGCATCGCCGCCAGGGTGGTCGACTTGCCCGAGCCGGTTGCGCCCACCACCAGGATCAGGCCACGCGGCTCCATGATCAGGTCGCGGAAGATCGGCGGCAGCTGCAGCTGTTCGACGCTGGGGATCTCGCTTTTGATGGCGCGGATCACCATGCCTACTTCACCGCGTTGCTTGAACACATTGATGCGAAAGCGCCCGGCCTCTTTCACTGCCAGCGCCATATTGAGCTCGAGGTCGCGTTCGAACTGCGGGACTTGTCCCTCGTCCATCAGCGAATAGGCGATTTTTTTCACCATGCCGCTGGGCAGCCCGGTATTACCGAGCGGGTACAGCTTGCCCTCGACCTTGATGTTCACTGGGGCTCCGGTCGTCAGAAACATGTCCGACGCGCCCTTGTCCACCATCAACTTGAGGAAGTAACCGATATCCACCTTAATGACCCCAGATTTTTACGCATTGCATTCAAGGATTGTGCCTGCCCACAATACGCTGTGACACTCCGAGAGGAATGAGTGATGGTGCACATATTTTCCCCGTTGAAGGTGCGTAAGAAACGCGCCCCGGCGGTGGCTCCAGCGTTGTTATTGGCGTTGTCGCTAAGCCTGGGCGGCTGCGCCAGCGTCCCCCCACCGGACGGCGCGATGAACCAGGCCCAGGCCCAATTGCAAGCCGCGCGCGATGCCGGCGCGGCGGACTACGATCCGGTTGACTTCGGCTTTGCGCAGGACAAGTTCCAGCAGGCGCAGGTAGCCATGGCCGACCGTAAGTATGCGCAAGCAGCGGACCTGGCAGACGAGTCCAGTGCGGACGCCACCCTTGCACGCACCAAGTCGCAGCTTGCCGCAGCGCGTGCCCAAATTCAGTCCAAAATGGACGCAAACAGTCGCTTACGCTCCGAAAATGCGGAAGCGCAAGCCGAGAATGATCAGCACTACCAGCAGCAAAAGGCGCAGCTGGCGGCGCAGCAGGCTGCCATGCAGCAGCCGACGGGAGGGCAGGACGACGGCGACAACGGTAATCCCGCTTCGTCCTCCTCTGCGCCGGCGCCAGCAGCCAGTTCTCCGTTGCCACCCCAGGCGCCGGTGCAGCAGGAAATGCCGGCGCCATCCTCATCGGTGCTGGGCAATCCGCAACCGGGACAGGGGGGCTTCCAGACATTGCCCGACGCTGGTCAGCAAAACCAGGGAGGTCAGCTATGAACAAGCATTTTTCATCGATCATCGCTGTATCGCTACTGGCCTTGTTTGCTAGCGCTGCCGTTCAGGCGCGCAGGGACGATATGGATGTCGACCGACTTAACAATTCCTTGAATCAGCTTGCCGCCGACCCGGCGCTGGGCACCTATGCCCAGGCCGACCAAGCGCTGGCGCGCGACGCCATCAACCAGCTCGCGCAAGCCAGCTCCCACGAGCGCCCGCACGCACTGTACATCGCCGAGCGTCGCGTCGAGCAAGCCAAGGCAGAGGCGCAATTGCAGGCTTCCCAGCGCAAGCTCAACCAACTGGATCAGGAAAACGCCCAATTGCAGCTTGAGCGCAGCCGCATCGATGCCACGGCCGCGCAACAGCAGCTGGATATCCAGCGCATGCAATATCAGCTTGCTCAGCAGGAAACGGCCCGTCTGCAAGCGCAGGGCCAGGAAGCTGCCGACCAAGCCGCCCAGGCACGGGCTGAAGCCGATCAGGCTCGCAGGCTGGCTGCTGCGCAAAGCCGGGTGGCCCAGGCTGCACGGCGCCAAGCCGAGCTGGCCGCCAAAGCCGCCAAGGCGCTGCGTTCGCAGATGCAGGAGAACCAGTCCCCCAGCGGTTCTGACGGGAAGTAACCACGGCAGAGAGCTTGCCTCAGACCTGTCGCATACGGTCTGGGGCAATTGCTCTAATGGCGGGGAGAGCCGCTGCGCAAGCTGTAGCGCTGCCTCAACGGATACGTTTTCCCTTCTTCCTATGCTGCTCAATTTACGGGTTTTTGACGACTCATCTCGCTTTTATGCGCTTTCCGAGGGGTTCTTGCGCCTCTTATGAGGGCGGAGTAGGGTCGAAGTCGCTGCGGACCTTTGCTCCGCGGCTTACCGACTGAACCATGCGCATACCCGTCTACACCCTGTTTCCCGTTCCCTGTACCAGGGATGCGGGCTTTGGTCATGCGCGTGATTCGCTTTTGCCCGCGGGCGCGCTTTCCGAGAGCGCCTGCCGTTTTACTGCGAGGAGGTTGGATCATGTTCGAAGACCAGCAGCGCGATGCTGTCGAAGCCTTGATGAAAGCTGACGCTGAGTTTCGTCGGCTGTACCAGCGTCACACGGAACTCAACAGCAAGGTGGACAATGCCGAGATCGGCGTTCTACCTGTCGACGACGTGACCCTCAGTTCGATGAAGAAAGAAAAGCTATATACCAAGGAACGCCTGCAGCGCATGTGGGACGAACATAAAGCTCAACACTATCAGCTTCACTAGCTGGTTCCCCATAAAAAACCCCGGAGCGAAAAACGCCGCCGGGGTTTTTTTATGGGGAAGATATGGCCGGAAAAACGAAGGGAACGGGGTGCTTTTTGCACGCCAGGGAATCCATATCGGCCGGCGACGTCCTTGCTTCCCAGTCACGCTTCGTTCCTTTCTCCCAATTTATCTCCCGCCCGTTATGATTGGCTTTCATATCTCATATTGCCCATCTGCACGGAGTCTTCATGTCGGTCCACGCGAGCGTTCTTGAGCTGATCGGGAACACCCCCATGGTGCGCGCCCAACGCCTGGACACGGGGCGATGCGAACTGTTCCTCAAGCTGGAAAGCGCAAATCCCGGCGGATCGATCAAGGACCGGATCGGCCTCTCCATGGTCGAAGGCGCGGAGAAGTCCGGCAAGATCAAGCCAGGAGCAACCCTGGTGGAAGGCACTGCCGGCAATACCGGCCTGGGGCTGGCGCTGGTCGCGCAAGCGAAAGGCTATCGACTTGTTCTTGTCGTGCCCGACAAGATGAGTCGCGAAAAGATCTTCAACCTCAAGGCCATGGGGGCCGAGGTCGTGCTCACGCGCTCGGATGTTGCCAAAGGCCATCCCGAGTACTACCAGGACATGGCCGAACGCTTGGCGCGCGAAACCCCCGACGCCTATTTCATCAACCAGTTTGGCAATCCGGATAATCCGCGCGCGCACTTCGAAACCACCGGTCCCGAGATCCTCGAACAGATGGATGGCAAGGTGGATGCGGTAGTGGTGGGTTGTGGATCTTCCGGCACCATGACGGGATTGTCGCAATACTTCGCCAAGGCATCCCCGCACACGGAAATCGTACTTGCTGATCCGGTGGGCTCCATTCTCGCGCAGTACATCAACGAGGGTGTGCTGTCGACTAAATCCGGTAGCTGGATGGTGGAGGGTATCGGTGAGGATTTTCTTCCCACGATCAGCGATTTTTCACGGGTAAAAAAAGCCTACGCCATTTCCGACAAGGAAAGCTTTTTGGCGGCACGCGAACTGCTGGCCAAGGAAGGTGTGCTGGGTGGCTCGTCCACCGGTACGTTGCTGTCCGCCGCGCTGAAATACTGCCGCGAGCAGAGCGAGCCGAAGCGGGTGGTAACGCTGGTGTGCGATACCGGCAATAAATACCTGTCGAAGATGTACAACGATTACTGGATGCTCGACAACGGCTTCATTGAACGCGGACAGCACGGTGATTTGCGTGATCTGTTGCTGCGCCCCTTCGCGCAGCGAGACACCGTGGTGGTAGGTCCGAAGGAGTTGTTGATGACTGCCTACACGCGCATGAAGCTGTATGACGTCTCACAGCTACCCGTCATGGACGGTACTCGCATCGTCGGCATTCTTGATGAATCGGATGTGCTGATGCATGTGCATGCCGATGAAGTGCGCTTTCGCGATAGCGTCGCCACCGCCATGATCAGCGACCTGCAGATGCTCGACGTGCGCTCGTCGATAGAAGCCTTGCTGCCAGTATTCGAGCGCGGCCACGTTGCCATCGTGATGGATGGCGAGCAATTCATGGGGCTGATTACGCGCATCGATCTGCTGAATTACCTGCGGCGCAAGGTGCATTGAAATACGGTGGAGCGAGGTGCGCTCAGCACCTCCATGGCGTGTAAAGAGGTAAAGCGTCCGGGCCTGCGCCTCGCCACCTTTCCATCACGTCTCGTCTCCGAACCTTCAACCCGAAAGCCTGTCGAAACGGCAGGCCGGCAAAGTCGCCGCCTTCACGCCATCTGTACTAGGAAATGCCGCTATGTGTGGAATCGTTGCCGCCACCGCTCAGCGTGACGTCGCGCCGCTCCTGATCGCCGGTCTCAAGGCACTGGAATACCGTGGCTACGATTCGGCTGGTCTGGCCGTCTTGGAAGGTGGCCAGGTACGCCGCGTGCGTGCCAAGGGCAAGGTCCGCGAGATGGAGGCGCTGTATCTTGCCGATCCTTTTCCGGGGGGTACCGGCATTGCACATACCCGTTGGGCGACACATGGCGTACCCAACGAGGTGAATGCACACCCGCACATGGCCGGGAGCGTCACACTCGTACACAACGGCATCATTGAAAACTATGCGGCCCTGCGTACGAGTTTGCAGACACAGGGTTACACCTTCACTTCCGAAACCGACACCGAAGTGATGGCGGCCTTGATCGACGCACATCTTTCCAAAGGCGTGACGCTACGCGAAGCCGTACTGGCGACCGTTCGCGAACTCGAAGGTGCCTATGCCATTGCCGTGATCAGTCGCGATGCGCCAGGCCGCGTGGTCGGTGCTCGCCGTGGTGCGCCGCTGCTCGTCGGCGTCGGCATCGGCGAGAACTTCCTTGGATCGGATGCGCAGGCGCTGGTCCAGGTCACCAACAAAATCATTTATCTCGAAGAAGACGATGTCGTCGAAATCAGCCGGGAGGGCGTGCAGGTCTATACGCTTGACGGCAAGCCGATTACGCGTGGCATCCATGAAAGTGAGTTGTCTGCCGATGCCGTCGAGCGTGGCGAGTATCGCCACTACATGCAAAAAGAGATCTTCGAGCAACCACGTGCCGTCGCGGACACGCTCGAAGCGCGCCTTGGCGCACATGGCGTATTGCCCAACATCTTCGGCGTCGATGGCGACGAACGGCTGGCGAAGGTGCGGGGGCTCCACATCATCGCCTGCGGCACCAGCTATCACGCCGGCATGGTGGCTCGCTACTGGATAGAAGAATACGCACGCCTCCCCGTCAGCGTGGAAGTGGCCAGCGAATACCGCTACCGCGAAGCCGTTGTGCCAGAAGGCACCCTATTTGTCGCCATCTCGCAATCCGGCGAAACGGCCGACACGCTTGCGGCCATGCGCGAAGCGCGCCGCCGCGGTTATCTCGGCACATTGGCGATCTGCAATGTGCCGGAATCGTCCGTCGTCCGCGAAGCGGACCTCAAGCTGATGACGCGTGCCGGTCCTGAAATCGGCGTGGCTTCCACCAAGGCATTCACCACCCAGCTCACTGCGCTGGCGCTATTGACCTTGCATCTGGCCAAGCAGCAAGGCCTGGACGAAAAGCGCTACAACGACCTCAGCGAACAGCTGCATCGCTTGCCGCGCGCCATTGACGATGCGCTGAAGCTGGAACCGCAAGTCATCGAACTCGCCGAACGTTTCGTGCATCGACACCATGCGCTTTTCCTCGGTCGCGGTGCGCACTACCCCGTCGCACTGGAAGGTTCGCTCAAGCTCAAGGAAATTTCCTATATTCACGCCGAAGCCTATCCTGCCGGCGAGTTGAAACACGGTCCGCTTGCACTGGTCGACGAAGACATGCCGGTGGTCGCCGTTGCGCCTAATGGCCCGTTGCTCGACAAGCTCAAATCCAATCTGCAGGAAGTGCGTGCGCGTGGCGGCGAATTGATCGTCTTCGCCGACAACACGGCGCATATTGACGGCAACGCCACCCGTGGCGCGATTCTACGCATCGATGCCGGCGGCGATTTCATTGCTCCGGCCGTATTCACCGTGCCACTGCAATTGCTTGCCTACCATGTTGCCGTACTGCGCGGCACTGATGTGGATCAACCACGCAATTTGGCAAAGTCCGTTACGGTGGAATAGTTTCGAGAAGCCGTGGTCTTCTGCTGGGGAGTGACAAAATAGTTTGGGTAGTTTGCAAAATAGTTTGGATGCTTGACAAAATAGTTTGGATATTCTGGTTCGATTCGTGCTACGTTGCCAAAGGTCCTTGGGGCATGCGGAATGGGTGCGAAATCGTCCAGTCGTTGGCCGGGAGTCGAGAAGCGAATCCGTGAGGGGCGCGGCCAGGGGGCCGGCGCTGACTACACGCCCTGGTTCCACATCCGAGAGGTCCCCTCTGCAGGCAAGTCCCACCGCATCAAATCCTGGAAGAGTGGCCGCACTCTGCAGCTAGTCTCCGATCTCGAGTTGTATTTGGCTTATTTGCTCGACTGGACCGACGCGGTCACAGACTTCTACGAGCAGTACCCTCTGCTGCCGTTAGACGAGACCCTCCATATTGGGGAGAAGATTGGGTACAGCCACCCCATCGATACGGGCACCAAAGAGCCAAGGATCCGCACGACGGACTTCCTTATTGAATTGGCTGTTGATGGCACCCCACGCCAGGTGGCTCGCGCCGTAAAACCTTCCACCAAGTTGTCAAGCAAGCTGACCCTCCAGTCGCTCGAGATAGAGCGTCGGTATTGGGCCGATCGGGGTATCGAATGGGGCATCGTGACTGAACGGGATATGCCCCTTGCAATGGTGCAGAACATCGCCTTTTTGCACGACGCCAGAACGATGGAAGATCACGAAGAGATTGCTCAGCTTCCTCTCTCGCAAGTTCTGCCGACCCTACGAGAAGCCATCGACGCGCAAGATCGACCGGTGGCGCACGCATGTCTTGAGGTAGATAGGATGCTCGGGTTGCGGCACGGAACTGGTTTGTTCCTGTTGCGATATCAATTAGCCAATAAACATTGGCAAGTAGATATGCATGAGCCGATTGATACCAGTCGCCCATTGCGCCTTTTTCAGATCGAGGCAGATTCATCATCGGATCCTCTAAGAGAAGCGATATGAAAGCGAGCCTTGCCGAAAACATGGTCGTTCTTTGCAAAGGGGCAAAGCGAGGGGTGCCGGTCGGCAAGCAGCGCATCCTGTGGATAGATCGACAAGGTGACGTCGCGGTCATCATCGCTTTGGATGATGAAGAGGCACTGCCAGTTATATTGACTGCCAAGAAGCTGGACGACTTGTTTGAGTCCGAAACGCTGAGCGAAGTAACAGACGACTACGCACATTTGGCTGTCGGTGATGATGATTTCCAGAAGCGCCACGCAGAGCGGATTAAGTCGAACTGGGAGGCGATAAAAGATATCGCCCAAGACGAGCCGCTTTGTTACGACTCGCGTCATCGCGCTGGGATGCTGACTCGTGCGGAGCGTGACAAAGCAAGAAGGCGTCACTTGCTGCTTCGTGACTTACGCAGGTACTGGCAGAGCGGTAAGCAAAAAAATGCATTGGTGCCAAAATATCATTTGTCAGGTGCGCCGACTGAGCGTCGCATCCATGACGACATGCAAAAGCCTGG
The DNA here is from genome assembly GCF_058216415.1 of Dyella sp. SYSU CM1112. Lineage (NCBI taxonomy): Bacteria > Pseudomonadati > Pseudomonadota > Gammaproteobacteria > Lysobacterales > Rhodanobacteraceae > Dyella > Dyella sp. SYSU CM1112. Next base: position 27,827 of record NZ_JBZEGI010000020.1, read on the forward strand.
CCGTTCCAGTGTTCTCGAAACGGTTGGAGAATACGGTCGGGGTATTCCGGTAACCCCTTCGATTGTCAAATTGTTCGATGCGACGATCAAGAAATATCTCCTGAAACGAGAACCGACGACGGTCACTTATGCACATGACCAGTTGTGCAAGGAACATTTTTCGGTGGAGCGCACGTTAAGAAGCGGACGTCGCGTTACTGAATTGCTCCCGCCAGATAGGCGACCATCCGTGCGTCAATTTAGGTATTACCTAAAGAAAACGTATTCGATGGCGGAGCTCAAAAAGAAGCAGGATGGCGTTGAAGCCTACGAGCAGGTTATGAGGCCTGTGCTCGGTAATAGTAGTGTCGATGTTATGGGGCCTGGTAGGGTCTACCAGATCGATGCCACAGAAACCGACACCGACCTTGTGAATTCTATCTACCGTGAGCATTGCATTGGGCGGGCCACCCATTACTTCACAACGGACGCATTCTCAGGATCGATCGCCGGCTTGTACGTGGGGTTAGGTGCGCCAAGCACCTTGGCCGCCAAGCTCACATTGGCTAATGCGGCCACGTCTAAGGTTAAGTTTTGCGCCCAGTATGGGGTGCAAATCGACGACGATGAATGGCCATGCCGTGCCTTCCCACGCTCTGTCATCGCGGATCGGGGGGAAATGATTGCCAAGAGAGTTGACCCCCTTGTCGACGAACTCAATCTGGAAATCACCAACCTCCCTGCCTTCCGCCCGGAGTGGAAGCCATTTGTAGAGGGAATGTTTGCTCAAGCGAACCGGTTGTTGCATAACCTGCCTGGTGCCATACGGAAGAAAGTTTCCGCCGTAAGGAAGATAGATCCACGGTTAATGGCGCAGATTGATATTAATGCGGTAACGGTCGTCCTCATTGAGTTTGCCTTGCATTACAACAAAGCGCACATACTCGATCGTCACCCGTTTGATCTATTTGAGATTCAGGCGAACGTAAAGCCTCGCCCACTGGATTTATGGCGGTGGGGTGTCATCCATCGTAGTGGTGCGCTGCGCGTCAAATCGGAGGATGCCATTCGCCTTCTGCTGCTTGAGCGCGGTGAGGCCACAGTTACTGGCTTCGGCATTCGATTCAAAGATGCCGACTATGATTGCTCGATCGCCAGAGAACAGGAATGGTTCCAGCGAGCTCGCACGAAGGGAGCTTTCAAGATCAAGATTTGCTTTGACAGACGAAATCTTGAGTACATCTATCTGCTGCCTGAAGGTCGAAAGTCACTTATCGCTTGCCCATTGCTTAGGCGCGACATGCAGATGGCCGGCGTTAGCCTCGAAGAGATCGAGGACTATGATCAGTTGCTGCAATACCGAACTGCTTTGATGAAGGAGGAGGAAAAATCCTCTGCGGTCAACTTGGCAGCACGCTTGGAAGAAGTCGTTGAAGAACAGCGTAGGCTCACTTCCGAACGCAAGAGCATCACTGGACCGTTGCCAAAATCGGCTGCAAAGAGAGACCTACTTCCCTATCGAAAGGAAGAGGAAGTGCGAATAAATGCCACGGTTCACGAGGCGATACAGAAAGAGTTGCCAAAACCGATGCCGGTCAATGGACATGCCGCTGTGCAGGGGAAGCCTGTCGCAGCACCTGTTTCGCTGGCCAAGGCCAGGGAGAAAAAGGGCCTGGATATCTTGCGTGCGAACAGACAGAAAGGCCAAGGAGATGGAGACGGTCAATGACGCTACGCCGGATAAGCGCAGCATGGTTCATTGGTACGAAATGTTGTCGATGAAATTGTTTTGGCGGTGGTGCAGATATGTCAGATCAGCGTACAAAACCAGATCCGCAGCGCATTAATCCATTTTCACAGGCGATTCGTCCACCAATTGAGGGGGACACAGTCATCGAGGAAGTCTGTCGCATTCCGCTCCTTGACGCGAGCGAGCGCGAATTGCCTGCCCATGTGAGGCAGGGCTTGGTCTTGCGGTTGGATGATTACGTGGAGCCGCTTCCTCACTTCTTTGACCTGGAAAGCCGTATCTCCGGAATGATCCGTGCAGGTTACGCGAGACGAAATCCGCTCCCAGTGCATCAGCAGCGGCAACTGGCAGAAAAGCTTGGACTCGATCCGGCCTCACATATCACACGCCAGCCAGTCACGGTGGCCGGTGGATTCTCCATCATTGGTTTCAGCGGTGTAGGCAAGACGACCGCAATGAATTCGATCCTGCAGTTGCACGATCAGATTCATTCGCACGCCGAATTTCACGGTATCCCTTTTCATCGCACGCAGATCTCCTGGATGCGTGTCGCTTGCCCGCCAACGGGCGGTGCACGCGCCCTGCTGATGAATATCTTCCAGGAAATCGATCGCCTTATTGGAACGGATTACCATGCACGCTATGAGAGCGGACGCCGAACCGCGGCCGAGCTAGTGCCCAGTCTTGTTTCGGTCATGGCGAGTCTGGGCCTTGGGATTCTTGTCATAGATGAGATCCAGCGCTTGGTTCGTCTTGGGAATGACGAAGCCGGTACGCTTCTCGATGTTTTTACGCACCTCCGGACGGAAAGCCAGATTCCCGTCGTGCTGGTTGGTACGCCTAAGGCCATGCGGGTGCTCAATAGAGGCATCGAGCAGGCCCGTCGCAACACTTCGATGGGTAATTTGCGCTGGGAGCCTATGGACAATGATGAGACCTGGGACTATTTCGTCACAGGGCTGTGGAAATACCAGTGGCTCAAGAAGCTGACACCGTTGACGAAGGACCTCAGGGACGCACTCCACTACTGGTCGCAGGGCATTACCGACTTAAGCGTCAAGATATTCAAGATGGCGCAGTATAGTCTGATGGGTTCTGATGATGAGCGACTGACGCCGGAAGTCTTTGAGCACGTCACTCGCAGAGAATTCGAGTGGTTCCTCGAGTGGATTCCGCTACTCCAAATGCGACTCCCGGCGCTGATGGATGGAACGTTAGATAACCCGTTGGAACTCGGCTCGAACAAGAAAGGGATGCGCAAACCATCCGCATCACCAGCGAGCCTTACTGCCGCATTGCTCAGTGCGGGTGTGGGCCAAGATGACCTATCGGTGATCCTAAAGGCCGTCGTGAGCGTCAACGCTAAACGTGGTTCAGATACGAACGATTCTGGCGAAGCACGCGCTGAGACGCCGAAGAAAAAGAAGGTCGTATCAGGCCAAGGAACGCTGTGGGATATCGTGCGCGCCCACGGCGGGAACTCAGGATACGATGCGCTGCATCAGGCGGGATTTATTCACCTACCTTCGGCCGTGATGGGGGCGTAGGTCATGGCGACGTCCTTGCCCTTTTTTCCGGCCCAGGCACCTGACGAACTGCTTTACAGCCTGGTGGCTCGATACCGCCTGATGGCCGGAGGGCTTTCATCAGGTCCGGTGATGAGCGATGTTTTTGGGAACTCCCGTTATGCCGCGGTGTGGGATCTTCCATGCCATGTGGGTTACCTGGCCCGGGCGATAAGTGCGCGTCCTGAAGACCTTGTTAGTAGCCATACCCTATTCCCTTATTACAGCTCCACTCTCATGCCGGGCCGGTCAGCACGACTCAAGCGGTGGATGATTGGAGGGGCGCGCGGGGGAAGTATTCATATCGCCATAGGAGTGACGGCGAGCGCGGTGCCGGCGACCCAACAACTTCGCTATTGCCCATTGTGCGCAGAAAGCGATCACTCTGAATGGGGTGCCGCTTATTGGCATCGCGTGCATCAATGTCCAGGTGTTTGGCTGTGCCCCATTCATGAGTGCGCCCTTATCGAGACGTCAATTTCTTTGTCGGCTCGGACCAACAAGCATTTTGCAGTGGCATTGGAGGAAGTCGCGCTGTTGGATGATGGACATGTGCTCGAAGACGTTGACACCTCACTGATCAAGGCTGTGGCCTTACGCACGCGGGATGTACTGCGCGGAGAATGCCCTCAGGGCGCGGTTGCATGGCGAAAACACCATCTCGACGAATGCCGGTGGCTGGGATTTGTTACATCCAATGGATCTATCCGGCGACGTGAGTTCCTGGAGTGGGCGTCCAAGCGCGAGCACATCGTGCTTTGGGAGCGATTGGGTTTGCGAACCGATCTAACGTCACCTGATCATTGGCTTCTATCCCTGTTCCATAAACCGCGTAAAGCGACGCATCCACTCCAACACATCTTGCTGGACCTCCTTCTCGACAGCATCGAGGCGTCGCCTTTTGCTGAGACGAAGTGTCCCCAAGGGCGTGCAAGCGTCCGGTCAACGCAAAGGGCTGCTCGATCCACTAAGTCGCATGGGGTAGATAGCGACGACCAGAGACAATGGCAACGGCTGACAATGCACCATCGGCACTCGGGCGCAGCGGATTGGCGCCGGCGAGCTCCGGCGCTATATGCGCGCCTGTATCGTCATGATCGGGATTGGCTGCTGGCATGGAACCGTGAGCATGATCGGGTGATGAAGCCAGCAAGGGGGCCTCGCGTCTCCTGGTCGTCCGAAGATCGACGGTTGGCCCGCATTGCTCCTTCAGTCGCCGCCCAATTGGTTGATTCATCGGTCATGACCCATGTACGGCTGTCGAAGTCCGTTCTATTGCGAGCGTTGGGGCGCCCCGGCTTGCATCGGACACAGTTGGCCAAATTGCCGCGTCTTCGAAAGCAGTTAGAACGAACCGCTGAAACGAAGGAACAGTTCTTGATCAGGCGCTTGGCACAGGCTGCACACGATTGGTCTGAGTGTTATGACCTTCAGCCCAAACCGTGGGAAATCCTGAGGCAAGCCGGTGTTCACTGGCCCTGGTCTGCACACACTTTTGATGTGGCACGGCACGCCATCGCTTCCTCGGCGGCCTTTAATAAGGTGGGAAAAATTGCGAGCAAGGGGAAAGAAGCGTCATGTACATACAAGGATGGCCGCTCGGGCCACATAAAGAGGCCCAACTCGTAGCGGTGACTTCACCCGATGGGTTGGGCAAAGGAAAGCAGTGGCGTACGCACGCTCTCTTCGTGGATGGCCAGGGTGAAACCTTCGATCTGCGTTTACCATGGGGATTACTACCGAAGTTGCGTCCGGGGTCCATTTTCATTGACGGCTATTTGTCCGGATATGGCGTCACGTTAGAGGAACGCCTGTTCGAAATCGGTGGATGCGAACCTCGCCTTGTTACCTGGGCGGAAGCGACTCGTTTGGAGCCGGGATGGTTCCGTCTCCCAGAGTTGCAGTCCGAATACTGTATCGAGTGCCACGTTGGCTCAAATCGCGTAGTGATACCGTGTATCCAGGTTCTTCGCATGCTCCATGTACAGGCACGCATCACCGCGCACGCAGTACTTCTTCCCGAGGCCTTGGTTGAATTGGTCGATGGGGAATTGAAAGAACGAGAGGCACACCTGCGTTTATCTAGGTTGGTTCCTCAGGGTATTGCCACCAAGAGCTTTACCAGGCATCTCGCACACCTGTTATTCGAGCCAAATTGGTCGGCATCCTTCAATGACGTCTTTCATGAGCGACTTTCAACCGGTCTGCGTCTCGGTCTGGATAAGCGAGGGCGTATTCCTCTTCAATGCTTTCCGCCTGTTGATACCTTTCAGAATTGGATGGTGGCGGGCGTAGAACTGGCGTCGGGGGCCTTCTTTGCATACGACATGGTCAGGACATATTCCGTAGCCAATCCACACTTTGATGTCATCCGCATCTTTCACCATAAAGACACGCGCAAGCAACGGGCTCGCCTGCGCGTTGAAGGTCGAGAGACAGTCGTTGTGAATGACGATGACGGGAAGCGACGGCGGAAAAGTGGGCCAACTGACTTACGGCGGCCAACTCTATTGCGTCAACGATCCATCGAGCACGGTGAGCAATACCAAATTGCGGTGGTCGACATTTTTCCATCCAAGAGGAGACTCGAGTCACCAGGCAGTGGCACGGGCGTCGCCAACAGGCAAAGCGGTCGTGCAGCAAGCCAAGGCGATCAACCTCTGAATTTCGACGATGAGCGGCGATCGGGTGATACGCGGGGAGCTGAGTTTGTAAGCTTGCCGGGTAGAGATACGCTTCCGCTCCACTTTTCGATTTTTATGAAGTGCATTCGAGAAGCCGTTTTGACGAGAGCTAATTGGAAAGTTGAATTTTCCATCGAAGATCTTTCGCAATTTGTATCCGCATGTGAGCCTGCTGACAGACTTGTCATGTTCGCGCGCGTGACTACCCCGAGGGTAGTTGGCTACCTGGTCGAGTTGGAGCCCCTTTATGGAACGACGTCCTATACGTTGGCTGTCGTGCGAAAGGGCGATTCCAACAAATCGACCATTCGAGCTGTGGGAGATCGTTTGTCCCAGTGGTTGTCGATGACTGGGAGGTCTCACGTAAGGAAACTACTTGAAAGTGATGGAGAGTATCGCGTCAAACTCGCCACCCATCAGAACGTGGGATTCCCTGATTGGAGCAATAGGATCCTCGACAAGATTGACCGTAAACAACGGTTCCCATCTTGGACGAGAGGAATCGCCGACAGTTAACTCAAAGATGTCGGGCGGAAACGCGCCTTCTGTCGCTGATTGAATAGCTTTGGAAACTCAGGGGGAGTTCGTGATCGTCTATCTTGGCTAGGGTACGCTTATTTGGCGGCCGGAAGGGTTTGAGCAGTACCACGACGATTGGAGGCCGGAGGGGCCTCTCCTTGGCGCCGTGTCCAAGCCTGCGGCGGAGGGGGCCGGCAAGCCTGATCGAACTGCGAAGATCGTTGAGGTCGCTGCAGGTGAGCGAGCAGAAAGAGACACGTTGCCCTCCTTGGATTTCAAAACGCTCAAGGCATTGCCATCCAGTTGGATGGGAGACTTGGCGGCCCTGGACGAGGCGGCGCGCCATCTGCGGGACCTGCTCCGGCAACCCACATTCAGATGTCGCTCGTCTCACTCAAGCAGGGCCGTGCCGTCTCAGACAGCGGAGCGCATCCGCGTCCTGCGATGGCGATAGCTCCTGAGAACGGCCCGCCGACTGTGCTTCTGGACATCGAGCGAAGTAGTATTTCCGCTTTGTCGCTCATGGCACTCCAATTTCATATCAACTCTTCGCCGGCACGGATTGAAGAGTCGGTGAAAGGCATGCTGGACGGCTTCGTCGATATGGGAGGGTATTGGTCGCCGGGAGTCGAAGTCGCGTTGCGGAAATGGTGCCGTTGCACCCGCATTCCCAAATTGCTTGTTCCTCGCAGCAGGCGAAAACAATTTGGCAAGCATTGGGCCTATCGGCTAATCGAAAAATTGGATCTGTAATAAACGCCGCACTAAGGGTGAGGATGCGTATGTCGCAGCAATGCGGAGAATGAGCCTGCAGCGGGAATCAAGACGATGTTCGGATCGGGCGATCCTTCAGTAATCGTGCTATCGCGCGTGCTAGTGCCCTTTGATTTGGATGCACCGTGCCGTAACTATCAGTTGCGGCGCTGATTAAGATGTGAAGGTGGCGTGAAGGTCTTGCGTTTGACCATGGGGATGGCTCGATGCGATGATCTTGTTAGGGATACAGGGGAAGGGAACATGTGCAAACCATCTAGCCGTGCGCTCATCGCGGCGCGGCAATGGCGTCAACGCCGGTGGCGCCCTTTTTACGATAACCGTCAGCTCAACCTCGTTCGCTTCGGCTCAGCCGGACAACCCGAAGCCTGACTGCCTTCATATGTCGGGATCGCTTGTGCACGGTCAGCAGGGAAAGCCGGCGTTGGTCCGTTCTATGCCGGAGCTTTGCAGCTTCTTTCCCATGTACCAGGACTTTAGAGTTCGCAAGTCCAGCCGCCTGGTGTTGGACATGTCGCATGTCCAGCGAATCGATGCAGTGGGACTGGCGATCTTTCTCGCCAATCTTCTGCACGCCATTTCTGGACATCAGTTCCCTTCAGTTCGGCTCATCGAGCCTCGTGGTGAATCGATCGGTAAGCGCATGTCCAATTTGGGGCTTCATGCGTTCTTGGGTCGCAACAATCTTGCCGTGCAGCAGATGGAGCTGTGGGACACGTCGTCCTTCGGAAGCGACCTGTTACCCAGTAGCTCGCAATGCCTCATTGAAATTGAAAACGAGTGCACGGAGTCCGGGCGTGAAGAGCGGCTTCGTTACGTAAAAACCAAGCTAAAGCATTTCTTCAAAGAGAACGGTGGCTGGTCGATAAACCAGAGTCAGATCCTCCTGATACTGACAGAGATGGTAAAAAATACCCTTGATCATACCGGCCATGGCGCATTACTCGGCCTCGTGATCGAGCGTCGCGAGGGTCGTCCGTATCACTTGGCATTTGCGTACTGCGAGCAAGGGGATGGGCTCAGTAAGACCCTGCGCAAAAAAGTTGCCGAGATACCGGAGCTAAGGACAAGAGGACCCAAAGGTTCTTTTGCAGATCTGATTCACTGGGCGCTTAGTCCAGGTAATTCCACAAAACTGGGGAATGGTGTGAATCATGGAATTGGCTTGACGATGATCACGGAGGGCGCACGTGCATTGGGAATGACGTTATGCATGATTGATGCTCAAAGCTTGGTTTCCCTGGATCAGCTTCCCGGCGGTGCGTCTCATAGAACGCTACGCAGTTCGATGTCGAAAGTGTCGCGACAAGGCTGCTTTACCTATACAGGTTCCAAATTCTATGACTGATCCTAAGATGATAAACCCGGCCCGTTTAGATTGCGCGGATTTGGATGAGTTGGGCGTCGCCAAGAAACTCTGCGAAAAAATCGACCAAGTAGCCAGCGAGCTCACGCTAGATTTGCGCGAATGCTTTCTCGACTACGGGCCGTGCTCTTATATAACAGATTTTGTGTTGTGCGGAATGGCGCGCCAGAGCGGGAAGAAGCGGTTGGTGGTTCAGACGTTGGTTGATCTTGGTTCGGCAGATTCAATGGCGCTATTGTTGGCTCGCAATGCCGAGCATGTTATTAAAAATCAAGAAAATCGTGGCAATGTGCGCAAGGACCTCTATGAATATTGCGATGAACATGGCATCTCGTTCATCGTCGAGGTTGGCACCATCACCGCGCTAGATGGTCAGGCAGTGACGTATGGGAACTCCAAGCAATACGATTTGAGTGCGGCGCCGGAGCCCATCTGATGGAGACGTCAGCGACCGATATGCTCTTGTTTGAGCTGGCCGAACGCGTGACTCGGCTCCTGAGCCACGTCCAGCTTTCAAGGCAAATCGCATCACGACACGCGCCTCGGCTGGGCGCCCAAGACAACGCTGCGGCAAAGGCTAAGGCGGTGCTAGTGCAATCGTTCGAGGTCTTGAGGTTGGCTGCGGCGCTCCCTGAAACGGATGTGAGTGAGCCTGATGCTGCTTTGAACCGAGTGAAGCAGTTTGTCGATGGCTTTCATATGTTAATGCTGCAGTACATCCCGCGGCCATATGAACCAGTAGAGCTGTTAAGTTTTATCAGGCAAGTGTCTCAGCGTGGAACTTACCTACCGCCAATTCCTATTTTTGCGGCCGAGGAGCTCCACAACAGTTGCTTCAGCATTGACCCGCTTGAACAAATGGCGGAGAAAATGACGGCATTGGCAAATGGATTGCGTGAGGGTGGCCCAGGAGTGCTGAGTGTATTCGCAGACCGTCTAGAGCACCGTGCGCAGAGCACTGACCGCAGCCACGAAGGATATATCTCTATCCCGAGGGCGGATTTGAACTACCCATGCAGTTGGCCATCCGTGCTTCATGAACTCCATCATCAAAGCAATGAAGTGACAGGTGAAGCTCTTAGAGATGAGCTGAAGGGGCAGATGGGTGACGAGGCATATAGTCATCTTTTGTCAGCGTGTAAGCTGTGGATTCTTCCAGTGGCGTCGCAGGAAGTCGACGCTGAGAAATGTCTTTCCGACTGGCTTTTGGAATGCTGGTGCGATTGTGCGGGCATTAAAGCGCTTGGACCTTCGATATGGTTTTCTCAATTACATGCATTTCTATTCAGCCCCGGATACCTGGCGTATGATCGGCCACTTTTTCTTGGTTCGAGAAAAGCTTCATATCCACCAGCATCCATTCGGCTAAAGGTTCTTCGTTCAGTCCTTAAAAATCGATATGCGGTCATCGATCAAACATTAAGTTCCCAGATCTTTGAGTTCATCGATGATTACCAAAAAAAGCTATTGCCTCTGTTCAGTAACAGGCAGAGCTCTTTGCAGCCGGCGGCGGCGCTTGTCCAGACCGTTATTGGTCAGTTCTTGTCGAGGAAGTTCGCCGACTCTGATATGGGAGGAAGCGATTCGATTTCGTTTACAGAGGTCGGTGATCTTGTCGAATCGCTAGGGAAGGGCGAACCGATCCCTACCGTTGGAAACGATCCATTTAATGCGCGCGGGGCCTCTATTGGGGAGATCTTGCTCGCGGGCTGGCTAAGCCGATTGCGGTCGCATCGAGATTCGGTACTGAGCGCCCTAAAAGATCAGGCGAAAACAGCTGCGGAGTGCCTGGAGTACATCCAGCGCATGGTTAACCGCTTTGATGAGAGCCTTAAACGATCTATCCAGGTACGTGAGTGGATGGACGTGCTGGGAAGCGACTCGACTGAAACAGTTGCGCACGCGAGTACGAGCAATGCATTGTCGAGCGAATCGGTGCTGGCGAATTCGTCGATACTTATGGCAAAGGCGCAAATATGCGAGGCATTGAAGTCGGGTGAGGTACGCATCATTCCGCTTGTAAACCCCAACCTTCAGATCAGTGGCACGTCCGTCGATATTCGCTTAGGACACAACTTCGAAGTGTTTTTCCCTGGTGCACGTGGTGTGATTGATGAGGTTGCTGCCGAAAATTTATTTGACACCGATCAATCGGAATCGATGGACGTGCAAATCGACCTCGGTCAAGGTATTACTATCCATCCAGGCCAGTTCATCCTCGCCCATACGCTGGAATATCTTCGGCTGCCACGCCACGTGGCTGCCCAGATAGAGGGGCGCTCAAGCTTTGCTCGGCTGGGGTTGCAGGTACACATGACGGCCAATTTGGTTGAGGCTGGATTCGAGGGCTCGCTGACATTGGAGATTGCGAACGTAGGCCCCACAGCCATCAAATTGTATCCGGGCACACGGATCGGTCAGGTTCGGCTTTTCAGTCTAGCCGTGCCTTCGGGGACTTCCGCCGACGCAGGGTCAGGGCAGCCGGCTCCTAAGTACCAAGGGTTGTTGAGTCAAAATAAGGCACGTCAGGGCTTTGACCCAGAGGTGCGTAAGCTCCGCGATCTAAGGTCGGCCGCGAAGTCCAGGGACGAACGACGGGAGGATGGGCAATGAATACGGCAGTCACTGCCACAGACGGTCAATCTGAGACGCAATTCGACTGGGGCGGCCTGATCGCCAAGGTGGCTTATGGCTTCGTAGGTCTTGCGATCGGTCTGACCGTCGCTCTGTTCGCTTTTGAGCGCACATCGGCCATCCCGTACGCGATGACTCTCATGGTGGGTTTGGGAACGGCATCGGTTGAATTACTAAAAAAATACTCTTCCGGTACCTCAGTCTTGACACTGCTAAAGTGCTGGTGGACATGGCTTTATTTCTATGTGAACGGTGCCGTAGCACTTTTGGCATACGTATTACTCCAAGACGAAGGGGTCTTGGAAAAAATAGGGGCCGGATCACATGGCAATATGGAACATTCGGCCATCCTCGTGCCCCTGTTGGCGGGCATAGGCGCTATGATGGTGCTTCGAAGCTCTGTCATTTCTGTCCGAGCGCATGGGCGCGACTATCCCGTCGGCTTGGCGCTCATTCTGGATGCCTTGCAGGATCAGATCGAGCACCGAATCGACCAGGCGCGGGCAGCGCAATCGTTCGAAGAGGTGAGCAAGTTGATGCGAGGGGTGACACCCTCGCCTGACGGTATCGAAATTGCTTCGCTCGCGTTACATGCGTTGGAGCGACTGAATCCTGAAGCTCAGACCGCCTTGCGATTGGAGATCAGCAAGTTGCTTAAAGATTCAAAACTTACGAACGCCGGAAAGGCTATTGCGATCGGTATTTCGGTTCGGAAGGTTGCGGGGTTGGAAGTCTTGCGCAAGGTGGTCTCTGTAGTAAGGAAGGATGGATCGGCCGCCCAAGGCTCAAACCATAAGCCGGCCAGTGATGATGATGATTTCAGATCCCAACGTGACGCGCTTTTTGATATACCGGATTGACTGAGAGGTAATTCCGATGGCACTGGTACATGGTAACGATTATCATTCGACCGTCCTTTGGTTCCTTGACGACTCTCCGGCAGGGAATAGCCCCGAGGCGCTGGACTTAGCGCGACGGACGCGGTTAGAGGGGCTTCTATGGGATTTCAACGCGCAGTACGTGGGCGCGCTTGCGACCATGGGGATTGAAGACGCCCGCAGGACGGAGGCGGCTAACAGCATGCGATCAGTAGTGGACCTTGCGAGGGGCTCGCTTAGCGATTTGATCTCTGCGATTGATACCCTCAACAGGCTTCTTCAAATGACAGAAGCGCGCGTCTTCAGCGTGCAGCTTGTGGCCAGCGCTCTCAAAAAGTTGCTCTTAGAATTCTTTGACATCGCAGAAGGATTTGGTGACAAGACGCTCGATAAGTCCGTCGTCGCGGCATCGAAGACTTTTACAACGAAGTACAAGGAAGCGCAGCCGGCGGCTGGCTGATGTTTGAGCACCATGAGCAAGGTACGCGCTGAGCTTCGTTCACAATCTGGATACGTGACGAAGCTGGCTACAGCAGCATCCGCACGTCCGACTTATCAGATATTGCAAGGTGATTGCAGGAAACGTCTGGAGCTTATTCCGGATAACTCCGTTCAGAGTGTGATCACGTCACCGCCGTACTGGGGCCTGCGAAACTATGGTGTGCGAGGCGAGATTGGTGCGGAGCGTAACTTAGACACCTACTTGAATCACCTTGCGTCAGTGTTTGAAGAGCTTGCGCGAGTTGTGCGACGTGACGGCACCGCATGGATCATCATTGGGGATGCGTATACGTCCGGGAACCGTCGCTACCGCGATGTGGACCCTCTTCATCCCGTGCGAGGTATGTCGGATCGTCCTCGTACTCCTCGCGGACTGAAGCCGAAGGATCTGATTGGTTTGCCTTGGCGGGTTGCGATGATGATTCAGTCGTTGGGTTGGCATCTGCGCACGGAAGTCATTTGGCATAAACCCAATGCCATGCCCGAATCTGTATCGGATCGCCCCCATCGCAACCATGAATACATCTTCATGTTTTCCCGCTCGAAGAAATATTTCTTCGATGCAACACAGCTTCGAAACGGCAACTTCGGCAAGCTGACCATGGAGCGCAGCGTTTGGAAGATGTCGGTGGGACGGTCGTTGAGTGGCCATGGAGCATCGCTTCCCATCGACTTGGTGCGACCTTGTATTGTGGCCTGCTCTCCACCGGGTGGCGTCATCCTCGACCCCTTTGTCGGTTCGGGAACAGTCGGTATGGCCGCGCTTCAGGCCGGCAGATCCTTCGTCGGCATTGATCTCAACCCATCCTATGCTCAAATAGCTGCGCAGGGTCTGCGTCAATACGGCCGATCGGGAACTGTTTTCGAGTAGCACATATTCCTTCGCCTCGACGTCCCCCCGCTTTTGAGTAGCGCCCCGATTTGGAGTCCAATCCCCCAACTGAAGGAGATTGGACGTGAAGAAGCGTTTCAGCGAAGAACAAATCATCGGCTTCCTGCGTGAGGCGGATGCCGGCATGCCGGTGAAGGACTTATGCCGGCGACATGGTTTCAGTGAGACCTCGTATTACCTTTGGCGCAGCAAGTTCGGTGGCATGAGCGTGCCAGACGCCAAGCGCCTGAAGGAGCTAGAGACGGAGAACACGCGGCTGAAAAAGCTGCTGGCCGAGCAGATGCTTGAGAACGAGGTCATCCGAGACGTTCTACGAAAAAAGCCGTAGGCGCACCGGCACGGCGTGATTGGGTGCGCCAGATGATCGACAAAGGGCTGAGCGAACGGCGGTCGTTGGCCATTGTGGGCATAGCGCCAGCGCGTATCGCTACCAAGCACAGCCGGACCGCAATGTGGCATTGCGGCAGCGAATCGTAGCGCTGGCGCAACGGCACAAGCGCTATGGCGTGGGCATGATCCACCTGAAGCTTCGGCAAGAAGGTGAGCGGGTGAACTACAAGCGCGTGGAGCGGCTGTATCAGGAGGCGCAATTGCAGGTGCGTCGACGCAAGCGAAAGAAGGTGCCGATGGGCGAACGGCAACCGCTGCTCCGCCCGGCGACGCCGAATGAAGTCTGGTCGATGGACTTTGTATTCGATCGCACGGCGGACGGTCGTGTCATCAAGTGCTTGACGGTTGTCGATGACGCCACCCATGAGGCAGTGGTTATCGAAGTCGAGCGAGCGATCTCCGGCACCGGCGTGACACGCGTGATGGATCGTATTGCACTCACGCGTGGCTTACCGAAGGTGATTCGCAGCGACAACGGCAAAGAGTTCTGTGGGAAGGCCATGGTTGCGTGGGCGCACGAGCGCGGTGTGCAGCTGCGCCTAATCGAACCCGGCAAACCAAACCAGAACGCCTACGTTGAATCATTCAACGGGCGCTTGCGCGACGAATGCCTCAACGAACACTGGTTTCCCAGCTTGCTGCATGCACGCACCGAAATCGAAACCTGGCGCCGGGAATACAACGAAGAACGACCGAAGAAGGCACTAGGCGGACTGACACCCGCGGACTACGCAAAACAGTTAAAGTAACAGCGGACTCCAAAGCATCCCGCTACTCAAGGCGGGGGGACGTCGGCCTACCAATTATGTAACAGAAGTCTTCAGCTCCGCTGACGCGAGCCATACTAATAGCGCAATGCTGACGCAGGCACGTGGTATCGAAGTTTTCGCGGAGCGCCTATCCCCAATTCCATCAAGCAGGGTTGCCGCGGAGGCACTTAATGCACTACTTCGGCATAGATTCTGACCACGCATTCGATGCGCTTTCCAGCACGCCTATTGAGTAAGTGAGCACTCACAGTGAGTGCGTCATAGCCGCTGGCAAGTGCTTCGTTTGGCTCGGGTTGTGCGTATGTAAAGACCTACGCACGTCATGAGGATGGTTTCGTGAAGGCCGGCGCTAACTCAGAAAAATAACGCTCTCGCAGTGTTTGTCGTAGCGCAACATCTTTACGAAGAAGGACTCGCGCTGCAGCTTCATAGTCGTCTCCGCGTCGGAATCGCAAGGCCTTCGCTAAGGCATCGGGTAATTTCGATTCGCGGATCGGGTAGTGCGACACCAGCGCCTCTAATTCACCCGCTTCCAGGGCTTGCGCAAAGCGCAACCGCTCGTCTTGGACGGGATTGACTAGTTTGAGCGTAATGGTGGGCGGCGCAGTTGCCATTTCATCGCGGCCAGGGAGATACAGCAGAGCGGCCTCGCGGAGCGCCCGCTCCGCGACCTTATTTACTAGAAAAGAGACGTCATATCGGTTGCTCGTGCAAGGAGAGTTTGGTTCCAAAGAGATTAGTAAGTTGATTCGCCTGCTTGAGGCGCAAGAGTGGGTTCTGGACGACGACGTCTAGGAAGCCAAAGCGAGCAGTGTTTTTCGCTCAAAAGAAGAGATCCTAAGTTTCGATTTGACTTGCTCGGTCAGGCGCCTTTGGATATTCGTGATGCGCTCCAGGACTGCTTGCTGGTTTTCACAGGGGAAGAAGAAGCAGAGAGGGATGCAAGTCGTCATGAGGAGCTTTGTGAATCTATTGCGGACTACGCGGACGCAATTGGCGACATTGCACCATCTACCAATAACGGCACTCGTGTCCCCATGAACTGCAGTCCACTCGGCGTTGCAACCACCCTCAATGCTTTTTTGTAACCATAGAACTCGCCGGGACCGTCGCCTAACGGAACAGCGTCCAGCCCGTTTACGATAGCTGTGTGACTGCCGAAACAAAGAAGCCTTGGCGCGTACGGTGTCTCGCCATCCGACACAAAGAGGATGGGAGACCGCCTTTCTCTCTCGCCCGTTTGACGCCAATAGAAGTACGAGTGGATCACGCCTGCAAGCACTTCGCTCGCGGGATCATTTCTGGAAAACAGCACCACATACGGGCGCTCGCGGCTCTCGTGCTCGCTTGACACGCCGACCCGGAAATTACGCTCATCGAGAGTCCGAATAATACCGATGACACGTTTCTTGGCTTCCTGGTCAAGCGCTGGAGGCACATCACCGTTTTTGCCGATCCGATAGCTGGATTCTTCATCCATCGGCCAAGCCACACCTTGCGCGAGGACACTTGCCGCCATATTCACCGAATAGAAGGGAATGGCCTGAAAGTCCTCGGTCCCAAACACCTGGGATCGTGACTTTGCGTTCTCGTGTGCGGCTATCTCCAGCCTCCTTGCCCACCCGTCCTGCTGTAGCTGCCTCTCCATCTCGGGCGGCAGGACATCGCAGAGCGAACTCACCCAGCATCGCGCCTCGGTATCGAGGGCGACCGGAAGATTCTTGTCTCTGAGATCGAGCGACCGAAATCCGGAGATCATTTGATCCATTCCCAGCTTCTCAACCGCGGAAAACACCTGCGTGTCTTGAGCCACGGCTGCGTCGGTTTCGATCATGATCAAACCAGGCTTCCGTTTCGCGCTCATTTCCTCAAGGAATAGTACAAGCGCCGGCAGAATCGCAGCCTCCTGCTTTCCCGTAAAGACGACAGGGCCGTTTTCGGTAAGCTGAATCTCCAACCGATATAGCGCGGACAGAACCTCTTGATGGGCGTCGTTTCGGCCTAGGATCGTCCAAAAGGGAACATTCTTATCGATGCCTAGCCGTCGGACCAAACTTTCGACTTCGGCCAACGACTTGAACCCTCGGGACACGGCCACCGCCCGTTGGCATGTCGACAGAGGATATTCCGTACCGAAAACGGCCATGGAATGTTTTTGGAGTCGTTTCGCATCCCGCTTGAGCGTAGACACGTTGCGGGCTACGGACGCAGTTAAGCTGCGAATCAAAGAGATCGCCATATATGTTCCTTGGCACGTCCAATGACATGCCTTCCGGTACGTTAAGAAAACGCCCTCGAAAATCCCAGGGCAAACCGCATTGCAACCGTGCATTCCTCTCGGATTCACCCATATGGTGGGTTTGCGCAGCACCGACGCTTTGACAAACATATCGCGGGTTCCGT
Organism: Dyella sp. SYSU CM1112; assembly: GCF_058216415.1. NCBI lineage: Bacteria > Pseudomonadati > Pseudomonadota > Gammaproteobacteria > Lysobacterales > Rhodanobacteraceae > Dyella > Dyella sp. SYSU CM1112. The sequence continues at coordinate 44,932 of NZ_JBZEGI010000020.1, forward strand.
CTCCATTGCAACGACTATCGCATCGCGCCCGGCGACCGCAGTTCCGGCGTGCAATCCCAGGCGCCAGGCCTGAGAAGCTTTCCTACTAAATATACAGGGCGAGAAAAATCTCTATGAGAGAGACGAGATTTCCGCAATCGTCTGAAACTCAACAAGGTAATCAGGACGGTTTTCGTTTAGCCACTCTGTTATCAAAGACCGGCCGAGAAGTTTGGCCAGATAAGTCTTAGTTACTGTCAGGGTCAAATTGTCAGCGCCGTAGTTTTCCTCCACACAGCGCGTCCGTTGCTGAATTGCGGCAAGTTCCCGTTCAAGACGAGCTATTTGCTCTCGTGTGATTTCTCCGGCGCTTTGAGCCTTCCTGCGAAAAGCGACGAGGTGATCTTCCGGTGTGGCGGCAAGAATGGCCCTGGCAAATCCGGCGGTGTAGTTGCTCTGACCAACCACAAGCTCTGCAGCCTCAATCCGCCTGATGGGCTTCACTCTTGAGATGAATGCGAGTCTCTTCGTCGAGCAACGCGAGCAAGCGCTGTAGCGCTACGAGGTCATAGGGTTGGCTTGGTGACACTGACGCCCTCCAGTACGAACAGAACCAGCGATGAAGACAACTCCGGCACGGATGTGATGGAGGAACTGGCCGAGCACGTGCTTCCTGAGTTTCCACCTCATGCCCCGCGGCCGCCGTGATGCCATGGTCATGGTCAATTCTCCTGAAAACTGCAATGGCTTAGCATCCCCCGATACCGTCGCATGGGCTGCGACTTAAACCTCGAACAGTCGCATGCTATGTTCGGGCGCGCGTATCCGATTTTTAGGAAACAACTTTATTATCTATCTACATAATGACGCTCATGCCAATGCCGCCCTCTTGGTGATCTAAGTCAGATGCCTAGTGACCCAAGAGTGTGGCGTAACGGTTGTAGCTCGAATCTGACACAGTAAATTAACGTGTCCGGTGGTAAGGGTTTGCGATACCGCCAGATCGAACGCGCTGGCGTGTTCCAATGCGTTGGGAACAGCGATGCGGCAGATTAGCTTCTATGAGTGGTCGGCTAACCCTGAGGGCGGTGAGGCCCTGGGGTATTTAGGCACCGGACCATTTTCTGAGGTTTTATCTCGGGAAGTTATCATTCCTCGCATTAGTTGTTTCTTTAGTCACCAAAACGACGACTATTTACGTTCGTTTGCGCGGTTTGGCACAACTCGATTCAATGACGAGACCAAAGAATTTGAGCCAATCTCTTTTCGTGATTCTTACGAGAGGACCGGTGGACCACTCTGGCTGATGACGCTCGCACACAAAAATCTAATCGAAGCTTGGGCGTGTTTGCCAGAGAAACATGACGAGCCACAAGACAGTTATTGGGTTGCAATACCCTACGAGGAACCACCGTTTCTCATTAACTCATCGCAGGCACTTGCCGAACTATCCGGTGAAAAGTTGGCTGACCGATCGTTCGTTGTGTACATGCATTTTCAGGGATCCAGGGACGGGCTGGCCGCGCTCAACGATTGCTGAGTAAGATGACTTGGCTGCGGGGGAGGTGACTATCCAAACTATTTTGTCACTCCTACCCAAACTATTTTGTCACTCCCCATCTGCTGGTCATGGAGCATCGCTGGATCAACCCGGTAATAGCTGGTCCAGCGGGGCAGCACCATGGCAAGCCTCCGCGGAGCACTGGTCCTGCTTGAGCCCGTTGTTTCCCATGGTGGCCAAGCCGGCCATAAGCGACTGCCATGCCTCGTCAACTACCTGAGTGCCGTCACTAGCGAAGCCATCGCAGTCAAGACTTCCATTCTGCGGTGTAGGCAAAGCGCGTGGGCCGCAGCGACATGTATTGCACGACGCGTGGTCGTTGTGCCCGGTTCGGGCTGCTGCCATGCGGCAGCAGGTGATGCCAGATGATCATGTCGCCGCGCTTCGCGGCAATCGGTTTCATCGTCAAGGTGCGCCGCGCATGATTATGCATATTCACGCCTTCGGGGATGCTTTTCAGCCATTGCTTCAGCGCGCGATGAAAGCCTGGCACGCAGCTGAATGCTCCCTGGTCCTCAGCAACGTCGGCGAGATACAGGATGCCCTGCAATTCAAAACAATGCGGCTCCGCGAGCGTGGCATCCCAGTGCAAATGGGGCCCGGGAAACTGCCAGTTTTCGCGCTCCGGCGGATTAAATCCGACTTGGTCGATGGTGACCCAGAGATCTTCGCGTCCCCACAGTTGCGCATGGGCCTTATGAATACGTGGTGCGCGACGATTGGCTACCAGCGCCGGATGCCGCAAGAGCGGCACCCAGATGGAATGGCCCAGCGATTCGCGATACCAGGACGCCGGGTCATCGCGATTCATCCCTAAAAAATCGTAGATGGCCATCTCTGCGACTTCCGCCGCATCCGGGCTGATTGCGTTGCGCAGGATGACGTAGCCATGCTCGTCCCAGTGCGCAAGGTCGTCCGCGCTCAGGCCTTCGACGTGGTCGAGATTGCCGACTTCGGCGCCGACGATCTCCCCTGCTAGCGCACGCCGCAAGCGATTCAGTGAGGCTTCTTTCAGTTCGCCGCCATTGCGTTCCCATACCCAGGCTTCGAATTGCGCATAACTCGGCTTCTGGTAGTGCAAATAGCGCAGGGTTTCCAGCACGTTCAGACGCAAGCCAGCCAGCAACGTCTTCTCGACATCCTGCGGTAGCGGCGCAGCGGATCCTGGCGCGCATTGGCAAGCCCAGTAAGTATGCAACTCCTCGATACCAAGACTTGCCGCGGTCTCGACCATCGTGCCCCCTGCTACTGCAAAAATTTCCCGCCCCGGGCGTCTCGGCGACGCTGCACGGAATCATGAGGTGTTTCGTGTCCGCAGGGAAGGGGCTGGCCGGGAAACGTTCCTCATACATAACAGCCACTTTGGGTCGCTCGCCACCCTCTCCATGGCAACTCGCGGCCAGTTCCCTTACACGCAGCGGCGCGAGGCTGATGAGCAATGCTGACAGCGAAACGTGACGGATACCTCCGCCGATCAGTGAAGCACAGGCGGTGAAGTGACAGCCTTCTACCTTGAAAAGCCGCTGCGCCAACTGCTTCCGGGTTCGGCGATGTCAAAGGCATTCGCTTGCTTCGTGCGGTCTAATTTTTCCGGTATGGGATCCAGCTGGCTGGCATGTAACGCCTTGAAATCGCATTGCCGGGTTTGAGCTGAGTTTTTCAATCACCGCCTTCTGCGCTACAAATAATGGACCCGCGTGTTATTAGTCCTGGCTTGCGTGATTAGTACGACCAATAGGTCAAATTTTTCCAATGACACAATCGGTATATACGTCACCTCTCCTAACGTCAGCGGCTTATTATTTCTTTTTCATTGCAATTTTACAGGGCTGAAATTTAGACGTCTAAATGTGTGTTGTGTCGCAATACCTGAAGCGCGCTTCCAGGTTTTGCGAGAAAGCCTTCTTTTTGCATTGCGGTGATCGCAAGCGGCATGGATGATTCGCATGCGCCGCCCGAGCCCATGTCAGATGGATCCATGAAGCACCATGCCATGACAGAGGTCCTTGCGGTTTATTGAAGGGAAGTTTGAACAGTTCCACCTATTTATGTGAGGAAGAAGCCGTGCTTCCGATGGGAAGCGTGTACCGGGTAATGAGTATTGCCATGACCGCCTTCCATAACGCGAAGGAGGGTTGTTCGTGGTTGATAAAAAATACTTGAAGCCTGTTGATGGCAATTAGCCAGATCGCTGCGGCATGTATGTCACTTTGAAATAACGGTGCATCGTTATTAATCAACGTGACGAATGTCTCCATCTAATAGATGGTTTTCGTCGGAACATAGTAGTGAATCGTTAAACCGGCGCGGTAACGATGAGCGTGCTCAGTGGCAGATGGATGCTACGCGTGCTCGTCATCCTGCCTCGGCGATCTTTCCATTCCGAAGCTCGGGTTGTTCTAAAGGGGGACGACAGTGAGTTTGCATACTTACCGTACGTGGGAATTCGTTGCTTCAAGGCGTGGCCCTGATAGCCACGGGTGCGATAGCAAGCGTGACAGCTCCGCAAGAATAGGTGGCGCACGCTCATTCGCTATGGCGCTGCTCGCACTGCTGGCTTTGGTGAGCGGCCGTTACGCGCACGCCCAACAGGTGGAGCCGACGCTGCCCATCTCGCAACGGCAAACGATCAACCTCGCGGCAGGCGTTCCCCAATACATTGGCGACGCAAGCTCGACGTCGGATGCGCCGCAGAGCAACTGGTGGTTCGAGAACAGCAATAATTCCACGGCCTATTCAACACCAGGCTTCGACGAGAGTTCCGACACCAGCGGCAACTGGATGCAAGTGGGCTTGCCCTACGATGCCAATATCCCGCGCACCTTCATCAATCAAACCTCTGGCGGTGGCCAAGGTTCTTTGACGGGTAACTTCAACTGGTACCGCTTGCACTTCAAGGTGGATCCGAAATACGCGGGCCAGAAATTCCTGTTGAAGCTTGAAGGCTCGCACACCGGCGTGCAGGTCTTTATCAACGGTACGCTGTTACCCGGTATCAGTGCGGTGGCTGCCGATGCGCAAGCAACGCACGTCGTGGGTTTCATCCCCGTCATTGTCGACCTGACGCCGTATATCGTTGCCGATGGCAAGACGGACAATGTCATCGCCGTCGACGTCTCGCGCGGCGCCCCATGGTTTGAGCAGCCCAACTTTTCCGGCGCATTCCGTTTTGGCCAGGCGATGGCGGGATTGTTCCGCAACGTCAAGCTGTACGTTACCAACCCGATTCATATCCCGCCGAACGTTTATTCGAACCAGAAGACCTGGGGCACCTATGTCGGAACGGTGTCCGAGGTTCCCGCTGCACAAGGCACGGCCACGGCTGCGTCGGCGATCGTCGATGTGCAAACCAATGTAGTGAATGAGACGGCGACGCCGCAGCAGGTCACGTTGACGACGCAGATCGTGGACGCCAAGGGCAACGTGGTAGTCACCGCGGCACCCGTCACGCAAACCGTGCCGGCCATGACGGCCAGTACGTTTCCATCCGGCGCCAAGCCGATGTTCGATCAGCAGATTACGGTGCCCAATCCAACATTGTGGTATCCGAACAATGCGACCTGTGGAACGCCGGCAGTGTTGTGCGGATCGCCTTATCTCTACAAGGTCTATCACATCGTCAGCGTCAACGGCGTCGTGGTCGATTCGACCCAGGACACGCTCGGCATTCGCACGATTACCTGGGATGCGAATTTCCCCTACTTCAACGGCCACGCTGTTTATCTATGGGGTGGATCGGGACGTTACGATTATCCTGGACTTGGCTCGTCGGTGCCCGACGAACAGGTATGGCGCGACATGGCGCAACTCGCGGCGCAAGGCGGCAACATCTACCGGCCTGGACACTCCACCAGCAGTGCAGAACTGGTGGCCGCCGCGGATGCGTACGGCATCATGATCGACCAGCCCAGCGGTGATGGCGAAGGATACTGGAACGCCAGCTCCAACCCCACGGCTGACGACCTGCAACTGAAACAAGAATTGCATCGCGACATGATCATCCGCGATCGCAGCCACCCATCGATACTCGATTGGGAGCGCGACAACGGCGGTATGAATGCGACGCTTGCCGACGAACTCGGAAGCATCGAGACCACGTGGGACAACATCAACCCGCGCGTCAGCGCCGATCGCACGTACAGCTCGTCATTTGGATTGATCGACGAATGCGATGGAGCGGGCTGCGAGGTCGGAAACAAGCAGCAAAACCCGAACAGCCCGGCCTTCGGCGCCGAGTACTGGGACAACATGGGCACGGGTCGCGGCCTTGCCTACGATTATCAGCTTGCGTTTGCCGCGCCGTATCTGGATGACTGGCGGCGTGGACGGGCGGCCAACGCCTTCGGCATGGCGCAATGGTATTTCGCCGAATCGCCGGGCGAAGTCAGTCTTTGGGCGGAGTATCAGAACCAGCCCAACATGGTGAATTTCGTACGTTCGCTGGGTTACTCCTCGACCGATGCGAACCGCTTCCCGCGTTTGCTCTATTACATCTATCAAGCCAACTGGATTCCGTATTCGGTCAAGCCGGTGGTGCACCTGGCACATCATTGGAACCGTGCCTACGAATACACGACCGGCACGCCGATTCAGGAAAATGCGTTCAGCAATTGTCCGGGCGTGCGCTTGCTCATCAACGGGGTTCCCAACGATCCGGTGACGGGCGCACCGTTGCCGGACCAGACGCCCAATCCGTGGAATATCAATTCCAGCTCGAATCTGACGCAGAACACTACGGTGATGCCGGCGCAGGTGCACTGGATGGTGAACTGGGCGCCCGGTACCGTCACCGCGCAATGCCTAGATCAGAATGGCAATCCAGTGGCGGGCGTCAGCGACACGCGAACCACTGCAGGGCCGGAAGCCAAGATTGTGCTGAGTGTCGTGCCTGATCTGACCAAGCCGGACGGCACGAGTTTCGAGTGGAAAGCAAACGGTTCGGATGCTGCGTTTGTCGTCGCTAAAGTGGAAGATGCCAACGGCAATCTCGTGCCGACCGCGGCCGACAACGTGACGTTCTCTGTCACCGGACCGGCCACCTACATGGGTGGCACGCAGCAGCTGGTTGCCGATCCTTCATGGACCAATGACTACCAGGACGCGTTCTCCGAAGCGCACGCCAATGACATTGCAGGACTGCCTTACGCGTTCTTCCATTCGCCCGGCGATCCGGAGCTGAACTTCGAAGGCGGCTTGCAGAAGATCGCGTTGCGCAGCACGTTTACGCCGGGAACCGTCACGGTCACGGCCAGCGCGCCAGGTCTGCAAAGCGATAGCGTGACGTTGACGTCGGTCGCACCGCCGGCTCCTTTGCAATCGCAGGCGCCGGTCATCATCGTTCCGCCTGTCGATGAAGCCACGACCTCAGGCTATCCGGCAACCTTCAGTGTTGTCGCTTCCGGCTCGGGCACGCTCACGTACCAATGGTCCGATGTGCACGGTCCGATTGCCGGCGCCACCGGCGCCACATACACCACGCCTGCAACGACGGCCAACGACAACGGCGACAGTTACACGGTGACCGTCACCAGCAGCTACGGCACGGTGACATCGACGCCAGTCTCGCTCAGCGTCGATGCCCCCGCCGAGGTGGACATCACCACGCAACCCGCATCGCAAGGGATAGTGGCCGGGGAGTCGGCCACGTTGACGGTGGTGGCGACGGGATCGCCGACACTCACGTATCAGTGGTATCAGGTAGGCTCGGGCGCCATTGCCGGCGCCACCCAGGCGTCTTACACCACGCCGGTGTTTACCGCGGCGGAAAGCGCGAGTTTCTATGTCGTGGTCACCAACGCGCTCGGTTCGCTTCAGTCCACCACCGCTGTGGTGACCGTGGGCGCCGCCACGGCGGTGTCCTTTACCACGCAACCTGCCAACGCCATCGTGCCGGTCAACGAGCCGCTTCAGCTGACGGCTGTGGTGGCCGGCTCTCCGCCATATACCTATCAATGGCAGTTCACGCCGCCGGGAGGTTCCGCCACCATTCTCACCAGCGGGACACAGCAGTCGAACACACTCACCTATACGATTCCGGCCGTGAGTGCCGCGAATGTCGGCACCTATGCGGTGACGGTGAATAATGCCGCCAGCGCGCCCGCCACCAGTAACGCGGCCAGCATCACGCTCGCTCCGCCGGGCGTCAATCTGGCGTTGAACGCGGTTGCGACTTCCAGCAGCACGCAAAACGCTTGCAACGATGGCACGACTTCGCCGCCGTACTCGGGCACGAATTGCCTCGGTCCGGAGAATGCGGTCGACGGCAATCTTTCGTCGCGCTGGGGTTCGGCAACCGCCAATGCACCACCTACACCTGCTGTGCCTGGTGTCGATCCTTCATGGCTACAGGTCGACCTGGGCTCGCTGCAGTCGTTCAACACGGTCATCATCAACTGGGAAAACGCCTACGCGACGCAGTACCAGATCCTTTATACCGATGCCGATCCGGCGACCAACCCGACCTGGAAGGTGGCCTACACCAACAACGCCGGTGCAGGCGGAACGGAAACGCTCACTTTCCCGACGGTAAGCGGTCGCTATATCCGGTTGCAGGGCATCCAGCGCGCGACGCAATACGGCTATTCGGTCTACGAGTTCCAGGTCTACAACGTATCGCAGTGCGGCGGCGCGACGGAGCGGTATACCGTCAATGCCTCGAATGCGAGCTTGGTGAAGGACAACCTCACCGGCCTGACCTGGACGCGCACCGTCATGACGGACACGACGCCGGGTTCGCAGTTCACCGGCGTCAATGCGCAGAGCTATTGCGCAGGCATCAATATGCGCGTGCCCACGCAATCCGAAGCACAAAGCATCGGCGGCGTGAACAATGCCACCTGCGCCTTCTCGGGCACGTGGAGCACCTGGACATCGACAGTCGATCCGAATGATGACTCGAAGTCGGCGGTGGTGAGCTTCGACGGTACGTCGGCTTATCAAGTCACCAACAATTATCCGGGCGCCACGTTGTGTACTTCCGGCACCGATGCTGGCGCAGCGCCCACCATTACGACGCAGCCCGTCAACCAGTCCGTTACCCTCGGGCAGACGGCAAGCTTCAGCGTGACGGCGACTGGCCTTGGCAGCTTGAGTTACCAATGGTCCAAGAACGGAAGTCCCATCGCCGGGGCCACTTCCGCCAGCTATACGACGCCGGCTACCACGGCCGCCGATGATGGCGCAGTGTTCACCGTGGCGATCGGCGATGTGTTTGGCAGCATCACCAGCAACATGGCCAAACTGGCCGTACTGCAGAACAGCTGCACCGCTGTTCCAAGCGTGCCAGGTGCACTGAGCGCTACCGCCAACAGCGCCGCTCAGGTGAGCCTGGTGTGGGGCGCGAGCACGGCAGGAAGCGGCTGCACGGTCGGCTACAACGTCTATCGCGGCACGGCTGCCGGTTTCGTTCCTTCCAATGCGAACCTGGTCACCACCACGGCGGGAACGACGTATTCGGATACGAGCGTGGCACCTGCTGCCACCTATTACTACATCGTCGAGGCCACGGATGCAGTGGGTGCCTCCGCGGCATCCAACACCGCCACGGCCACCACCCCCGTCTCTACCTGCACGACTAACTGCAGCAGTCCGGATGCCATTGCGATCAGTGCCGGCGGTCCGGGTGCCGGTTACTTCGCTGCCGATGAAGATTTCGATGGCGGTACGGCGTCCGGCAGCAATGCGACGATCAATATCAACGGTGTGACCAATCCTGCACCGCAGTCGGTCTACCAGAATCAACGCTTCGGCAACTTCAGCTATACGCTTCCTGGTTTGACGCCAGGCGCCAATTACGTGGTGCGCCTGCACTTCGACGAGTTTTATTGGACGCAACCGGGACAGCGCGTCTTCAACGTCAGCATCAACGGCACGCAAGTGCTGACCAACTTCGATGTCTTTGCGGCGGCTGGCGGCCAGGATGTGGCGATCGCCGAGCAGTTTGCGGCGACCGCCAACGCGCAGGGGCAAATCGTTCTTCAATTCACGTCAGTCAAAGACAATGCCGAAGTCAACGGCATTGAAATCCAAGCGGCGACGACCACGAACACGCCGCCTAACGCACCGTCGAATCTGACCGCAACGGTAGCCTCCTCCAGCCAGATCAACCTGAGCTGGACGGCCTCCGCGACCTCAGGCGTGACATACACGGTCTTCCGCAATGGAACGGCGGTGAGCCAGGGCCTGACCGGAACCACCTACAACGACAGTGGCCTGACATCGGCCGCGACGTATTCCTACACGATCGAAGCGGTCGATCCGGCGGGGACTTCGATGGCCTCGAACACTGCCACGGCCACCACGTTCAATGTCGACTGCGTGTCCGGATGCGGTGCGGATGTGCTGGCGATCAGCGCGGGCGGCCCTGCCGCGGGTTCCTACGTCGCGGATGAAGATTTCAACGGCGGCGGGACATCGGGCACTGGTGCAACGATCAACCTCTCGGGGGTGACGAATGCCGCGCCCCAATCGGTTTACCAGCACCAGCGTTCGGGCAACACCTTCAGCTATACGCTTCCCGGCCTGACGCCGGGGGCCAGCTACGTGGTGCGCCTGCATTTCGATGAGTTCTATTGGACCAAGCCGGGGCAGCGGGTGTTCAACGTCAGCCTCAACGGTACGCAAGTGCTGAGCAACTTCGACATCATCGCCACAGCCGGAGGACAGGACATCGCGATCGTCGAACCATTTACGACGACCGCCAACGCGCAAGGGCAGATCGTGCTGCAGTTCACCACGATCACCGACAATGCCGAGATCAACGGCATCGAAGTGGTCTCCGCTCCGATCAGTTCGCCAGGCAGCCTGACGGCGACAGCCGTTTCCGCCAGCCAGATCAATGTGAGCTGGACGGCTTCCTCAGCGCCCAACGTGGTCTACGACATCTTCCGCAGCACTACGTCCGGCTTCACCCCTTCCAGTGCGAATCAAATCGCCACGGCAACCGACGCCAGTTATTCGGATACCGGCCTTGCCTTGAACACGACCTACTACTACGTGGTCGAGGCTTCCAATGCGTCCGGTACGTCAGCGCCGACAGCGCAAGCCAGTGCCAGCACGATGGCGCTTCCGCTTGCGCCCACGAACCTGACGGCGACATCCGCTTCCGCCAGCGAGGTCGATCTGAGCTGGACGGCATCGGCAACCTCCGGCGTGACGTACACGGTCATGCGTAACGGTGCCGTCGTGGCGAATGGCCTGGCGGCTACCTCTTATGACGACACCGGCTTGGTCGCCTCGACCGCCTACTCGTACACCGTCGAGGCCGTCGATGCAGCTGGCGCGTCGCCGGCATCGAACACCGCGCTTACCACCACCCCCGCCGCGGGATCGACCCCGGTGACCGCGCCCGCGATTACCACCTCGCCCAGCAATCAGACCGTCACCATCGGACGCACCGCGACCTTCGCCGTGGTCGCCAGCGGCGGCTCGCTGACGTATCAGTGGTACAAGAACAACGCGGCTATCGCGGGAGCCACCAGTGCCAGTTACACCACACCGGGAACCACCGCGGACGACAACACGGCCAACTTCACCGTGACGGTCAGCAACTCGGCTGGTTCTCAGACCTCTTCGGCGGCCACGTTGAGCGTCAATCTTTCGCCCAGCTATACGGTCGTTCCCGGCTTCATCGTCACCGACCTCAACAACAACACCAACGGCGCATGGCCGGACAACCAGATCTATGTCGAGATCCTCGGCAACGACCCGGTTACCGGCGCGCTTTCCTGGGTCAACTACGACGGTACCGTGACGCCGGCGAGCGTGTCGGACAACACCGCTGCCAATGCACTGACCGGACCGAACGGACAGACCTATCCCAACTATGCGTTCACGCTTGCGCAGAGCAACCATCAGCTCAAGCTGCCGCCGCTGACCTCCGGGCGCATCTACATTTCGGAAGGCAGCCCGTTGTATATGCCGATCGTGGCAGGCGCTAACGGTGGCAACGACGGTTACGCCGGTCCCAACCCACTCAATAACACCGATCCCAACCTCAACGTTCACTACGATTGGTACGAGTTCAACTACGCCGCGAACGGGGGCATCTACATCAATACCACCCAGGTCAATCAGTTCGGTTTGCCGCTGCTGTTGGACGTGTGGGGTTCCAACGAAACCTTCCATATGCAGGTGGGTATCAACGAATCGATCACGGATCTCGACCAGGAATACATCAGCCAGACACCCGCGGCGTTCCACACGCCTGCGCCGGACAGCTTGCGCATCCTTTCGCCGGCGGAGACCACCTTCAACGCGGGAGGGGCCAACGGCAACTACTTCGATAGTTACATCGCGAGTGCCTGGGCTCAGTACAGCGCCACGCCTCTGACATTGACCGTCAGCGGACGCCAGTTCACCGGCACCGCCTCCGGGTCGACCATCACCTTTACCGAGGTCAATCCGGACACAGCCCATGTCGGCGAGGTGTTCGTGGTGCAGAAGCCGTCCACGCAGGATGTGCTGGAATGCGCCGGGACGATGGCGACGGGCGTAGCAGGGAGTACGCCGCAACAGCAGGATGAGAACGCCATACAGCTGCAGCTGGAAAACCAGATCTGTGCGGCGACGAATCGTGGCGTCCTGCTCAATCCCGCGAACTGGGCGAATGCCTCGACCTATTACTCATCTTCCACCGCCAACTTCTACTCGCAGTTCTGGCACCAGCACTCCGTCGGAGGACTGGCCTACGGCTTCTCGTACGACGACAACAACAACCAGAGCACCACCATCACGACGCAACAGCCGGAACATATGGCGTTCGGCATCGGCTGGTAGCGTCCTGGAGCGATACGCGGTCTGATCAAGCTATAGAGAGACCCGTTATCCATCCTGCCGGATCAGTCCGGCAGGATGGATGCGAGGGTAGGCGGTTAGGCCCAAGCGCTGCACACGATCCTTACAGTTTCGAACCGCCATCCACCTGCAGCACGTCGCCGGTGATCCAGCGAGCTTCATCCGAGGCGAGGAAGGTCACGGCACCGGCGATGTCTTCCGGTTGCGCAATACGCTTGAGCGCCTGTATGCCGAGCGCCATATTGCGGCCTTCTTCCGTCTTGGTGAAATTGGACATGTCCGTTTCCACAATGCCGGGTGCTACCGCATTGACGCGGATGCCGCGCGTACCGAGCGTCGCCGCAAATTGCCGCACCAGCGTATCGACGGCACCTTTGGTCGACGCGTAGGCGGAAAGGTTGTTCACCGCCGCGCGGGCGGCAAGCGAAGAGGTGAAGATGATGCTGCTTCCTTCTGTCAGGGCAGGCAGCAGTTGCTGCACCAGGAAGAACGGCGCACGCACATTGATCGCGAACAGGCGGTCGAAGTCTTCGAGCGTGGTGTCTTCGATCGTCGCAGCCTTGGACACGCCGGCATTGGCCACCAGGATATCCAGGCGATCGCCGATGATGCTGCGCACGTGTTTGGCCAGTTCGTGCGGTCCGTGGGGTGTGCTTAGATCGGCGCCGATTTTTTCGGCGCGACCGCCTGCCTTGCGGATTTCCTCGACCACCGTATCGGCTTCGTTTTGCGCGTTGCCGTAGTGGACCAGTACCTGTGCGCCAGCCTTGGCTAGTGCCAGCGCCGCTGCGCGTCCGATGCCGCGCGAAGCGCCCGTAACCAAGGCGGTTTTGCCAGTGAGACGGCTCATGAAAATTCTCCGGTTCCAATCAGGGTAAGTGGGTGGGGATCAGCGATCCGATACGTCAATGGCATCGACGCGATCGGGATAGAACGCCAGGTGTTCCTTGATCGCCGCGACGGCTTCGTAGGGATGCTCATAAGTCCATACCGCATGGGTGCCGCGTTCGCCGGCACTGGGAATGCTGTAATAGGCGCATTCGCCCTTGTAAGGGCAGTACGTAGCGTGATCGGTGCGAGCAAGCAGCGACATGTCGGCATCCTTGCGCGGGATGTAATACACCGCGGGATAGTTCGCTTCTTTCAAGACGAGTGCATCGCGCGTATCCGCCACGCTGCGTCCGGCGACCTTGATGACGACATGCTGCGTGCTTCGTTCGATGCTGATGGGGTGATCGGGGCCAGGTTGCTTGACGGTTCTCGTAGGTGAGGGGCTCATGAGCTTGTCTCCGGTGTCGTAACGTGATGGGTGATGTTGGGGGCGTTGCGCTTCGACGCGGCCCTTATTGCGCAAGAAACATCGAAACGTGCTGGACGAAAAGTTCCGGATACTGGTACTGCGCACCGTGATTGGCATCCGGGTACAAAATCAGCTGCGCATTCGGAATGTGCTGCTGCAAGAGGTAAGAGTTGATGGTGTAGATGATGACGTCGCTGCTGCCATTGATGACCAGCGTTGGCTGGGTGATGGCGTTGAGGTAGTCGTACGGGTTCTCGCGCGGCGCGCCCCATTTGGATAAGGCTTCGACTTGCGCGGGAGCCACCTTTTCGTTGACGTCCGGATCGCGATCCTGCGTGCGCGTGCGGAAGCGCTTCAGAAAGGCGCGACCGGCGGCCTGGCTGGCTTCCGAGTCGGTGAAAAATACTTTCAGCCATACATGATCGGGCTCGTCATAGCTGGCGCCGAAGATGCGTTGCGCTTCCGGTGTCAGCGAGGCCATGCCTTCGCCGCTGCGCGGGCCGGTGCCGACCAGAATCAATTTGCGCACCCACTGCGGTTCTTGCAGGGTCAGTGCCTGGGCCACCAATCCGCCGAGCGAAAAGCCCAGTACATCAACCTGCGTCAGGCCCAGCGCCTGGATGAAAGCAGCCGCATTCGCCGCCATGCCTTCGATGGTGGTGGGTACCTCTCCGGAGGTGCTGGCGATGCCGGCGTTGTTGAACAGGATCACTTCGCGATCCTTGGCGAAACCATCGGTGATAGCGGGGTCCCAGTGGTCCATGGTGCCGGTGAAGTGCATGTTCAAGACCAGCGGCACGCCGCCGGCTTTGCCGAACCGGCGATAGGCGAAGCGAATGCCATGGGCTTCCACGTACTGGGTCGGAACGGTCTGGTGGGTGTAGGTGTTCATGGGGGGCTCCTGGATCGGGGTCGGTCGGGGACGTGCCATGGTCTGTTCAACTTTTCAGGTATCGGCAGCGCGCGGCCCGTCTCGGCATGGGCACAATCTAGGCCTTGCTGGCGCGCATGAAAAAGACTTTGTAAGCTGGCGGGCATGCCTTGAAGGCATGGCTTGGAGATGTCGGTGGAGCTGCGCCATCTGCGGTATTTCATAGCAGTCGCCGAAACCGGCAGCCTCACGGAGGCGGCCGAGCGGCGCTTGCATACCTCACAGCCTTCGCTCAGCCGGCAGATCAAGGATCTGGAAGATCAGGTGGGCGTGGAGCTGCTGGTGCGCAGCGCGCGCGGTGTCGTGCTCACCGAAGCAGGCAAAGTCTTTTTCGATCACGCGCGGATGGTGCTGAGCCAGGTGGATGCCGGCATCGACGCGGCGCGCAAAGCCGCGCAACCGATCAAGCAACGTTTTGCGATGGGCTTTCTTACCGGCCAGGAAATGACCTGGCTACCGGAAGCGATGCGTCTTCTCCGCGCCGAGTTGCCGAATATCGACGTCACCGTTTCCAGCGATTATTCGCCGGATCTCGCCGAAGCCGTGATGCGCGGCAAGCTGGATATCGCTTTCCTGCGCGCCGAGCCGGACTACGATTTGACGTATCGGCCGGTGACGCAGGAACCGCTGGTCGTGCTGATGCCAAGCGATCATCGTTTGACTGCGCGCGAGAAGATCCGTCCCAAAGAGTTGGTAGGCGAGCCGTTTATCGGCATGGGCAACAAAGCGACGGTGTTGCGCGCGGTGATTGATGCTTATCTGCACGATGCCGGCGTGGAGATCACGCCCTGCCAGGTCGTCGACAACCCTGCCATGGTGATGTCGCTGGTAGCGTCGACGCGAGGCGTTACCTTGATCCCCGCCTATGTCCAAAACCTGATGCCGTGGTCAGTCGTGAGCCGTCCATTGGCGGGCCACGTACCCACGATCGACCTGGTCATCGGCTACCGCACATCGAATCACTCGCCGATCCTGAAACTGTTCCTCTCGCACGTGGACGAGTTGATTGCGCAGGTATCGAGCTCCTAGCACTAGATGGTTCGCGAGTAGCGTACCTGTTGCGGTTTGTTTCCCAGATAGGCATCGAAGCACATTGCGATGTTACGAAGCAGCAGCCGGCCGCGTGCCGTGACGCTTATTGTCCCGTGGTCGATGGTCACCAGGCCGTCCTCGGCCATGTGTTGCAGGCGATCGAGTTCGGAGGCGAAATACTCGCCGAACACCAGTCGATGCTTTTCGCCAAAGGCAGCCATGTCGATATGGCCGTGGCACATCAGCTGCCCGATCAGTTCACGACGAATCAGATCGTCCCGGTCCAGCATCAACCCGCGCACGATAGGTAAGCGACCGGCATCGAGTGCGGCGTAGTAATCCAGCAGTTCCTTGGCATTCTGGCTGTAGCTGTCGCCGACCCGGCTGATGGCGCTGGCGCCGAGGCCGAGGATGTCGCAGTCACCATGCGTGGAATAACCCTGGAAATTCCGCTGTAACGTGCCGGCGCGTTGCGCCTGTGCCAATTCGTCATCCGCACGCGCGAAGTGATCCATGCCGATGTACACGTAGCCGGCGTCGCCGAGGCGTCGCAGCGCGCACTGTAACAAGCGCAAGCGTGTAGCCGCATCGGGCAATTCATCGGCGTCGATCTGACGTTGCGCCTTGAACAGTGCCGGCATGTGCGCGTACGCATAGACGGCAACGCGATCGGGTGCGAGGGCGATCACTTCGGCTAAGGTCCGGTCAAAACCTGCTACGGTCTGGCGCGGCAATCCATAGATGAGATCCACGCTGATCGATTTGAACGTCGAGGCACGGGCCGTTGCCAGTATCTCGCGTGTTTGATCGATGTCCTGGATCCGGTTGACGGCCACTTGCACGTCGGGGTGGAAGTCCTGGATGCCGAGCGAAAGACGATTGAATCCCAGCGCGGCCAGACCGCGCACATAGTCGCCGCCGACGTGACGAGGATCGAGTTCGATGCCAAATTCGCGCTCTTGTGGCTGGGCGAAGCTGAAGCTTTCCGCAAGCGCCGTCATCACGGCCTGCATGCGAGAGAGGTCGAGGAAATTGGGCGTGCCGCCACCAAAGTGCAGTTGCCGTACCAGACGATCGCGATCGAAAAGATCGGCCGTGATAGCGATCTCGCGGCACAGGTGCTGCAAATAAGGATCGGCCTTGCTTCTATCGCGAGTGATGACGCGATGGCAGCCGCAATAGAAACACGGGCTCGAGCAAAAGGGGATGTGCAGATAAAGCGATAGCGGGCGTGGCGGCTGCGCCGTATGGGAAGCCTGGATAGCCGCGCGCAGAGCTGTTTCACCAAAGTCCTGCCGGAATTGCGGTACGGTGGGATAGCTGGTGTAGCGTGGACCGGCGTTGTCATAGCGGGCGACAAGGGCCGGATCGAATTCAGGCGGTTCGAGGATGGGATGCATGCCGCCAGTGTGAAAAACACTGTCGTGGAGAGCATTGATCAAGATCAAGCGACCCGTCCGCGCGCAGAACCTGTGTGGGAAGTGATGTCTCTGGCTGAGGAGGGGAGTGCAGTGAACCAACGTTTTCTGATGATCTACTCAGGGGTGCTTACCCTGGTATTCGCGGTTACCGTGCTGTGTGGCGCAGCGTCATGGTCCAGGCATTTGCAAGTGGATCAGCTGGATGTCCGCCGCATCAACCTGCGTGAACCCGACGGTACCTTGCGCATGGTCATTTCCGACAAGGCGGAATTCCCCGGCGCGATCGTGCGCGGCAAGGAATATCGGCATCCTCGCGCCGACGCGGGCATGTTGTTTTACAACGACGAAGGCACGGAAAACGGGGGCCTGATTTTCAGTGGCCACAAGGCGAAGAACGGCAAAGTCATCGACAGCGGCGGCAGCCTGACCTTCGATCAATACGAACAGGACCAGATCGTACAGCTGGTTGGAACGCACGATAGCGATGGACACCTCGCCGGCATGATCGTCACCGACCGGCCGGAGCATCGTCCTATCACGGAAGAACTGGCCGAGATGGCGCAGATCCGGAAACTGCCGGATGCACAACGTACGCTGTTAATGCAGCAACGCATCAAGTCGGGCTACTACGGTTCGACGCGCATCCGCGTGGTGCGCGGCAATGATGGCGATGCCGAAGTGGCCTTGTGCGATGGCCTGGGCCATCCCCGCCTGGTGATGGCGGTGGCCAAGGACGGTGCGGCGAGCCTGCGATTCCTGGATGAAAACGGCAAAGTGCTCAATCAGCTCACGCCTGCAAGCAAGCTGTAGCAAGTGAACATGCAATGTGCATTGCGTAAGACGACCGTACACGGGTCGTCGCTTTGGCCGTGTGCCGTGTCGCCACGTCATTCGCGATGGACTGTGCAACAGCAGCGGAGGCACCGTGCCGCGCCGGATACGGTCATTGCGCCGAAGGCATGAATATTCGTGAAAGCTTCGGCTTTTATGCCTTGGTCTGATCGGTCATGCGCGGCATCATGTAGAAGGAATCGAGTAGCCTCTGTAGCCATCCTCTTCCTGTCTGTGTCACACCGCTCCGGGACGAATGCGGATGCCCTGCAGCAACTGCTTCCACAGCGCCTTGGCGTCGGCATCGCTGGTGATGGTGGTCTGTCCCTGGTCCGTGGGCTGGATGGTCAGGTCGACTTCCATAAAGGGGCGCGTGACGTCGTTAGGCACGCCGTCAGCACTCCAGAAGAATTTGCGCATCTGCGTGTGAGGTACCACGTCGTAAGGAACGCTGAGCGCAATCTGGTAGCCGTGCTGGTCTGCTGCGGTCAGTTCGCCGCGTTCGAGTACATGCACATGGCTGACGCTGGCACGCAGGATGCCCAGCTCGCTATCCACGCGGAATTTCAAAGACGGTTCGTCCTTGTCCACCTGATCGATGGCGCTGGCATCGATGGTAAAGCGCACGTCCGGGTGATCGGTGAAGGTCACGACCAGGGTGAAGCCCTCCCGCACGGGCGGCTTGCCGGTGTCGGCGAACATGCCGCCTTCGACGCAGAAGCCGGGGCCATGAGGCAGCTCGCCGGAAGCGAGAGGTTGGAAGGCGGAGCCTGCTTTCCACAGTGCATTGCGAGTTGCTGGATAGCTATCCGCTCCAGTGTCAATAGTACTGAAAACATAATCTTTCGATCCCACCAACTTATGCAGCTCGGTTTTGACTCTGGGCGATAGTTCTGGTTCTGAGTGATAGCTAAGTAACACCTGCTGCAGGTGCGGATCAGTATTGAAACCAACCAATCGAGTGGCCGCATACAGCTTGTCCGGGTCGTATCCAGCTCTACGCCATGACCGATCATCCTCCGGTGTTCGAACCATACGAACAGCCTTGTATTCGTGGGCTCGTTCAACGAGTTGCTCCTCCAGCTTAGAGAAGGAGCCCACCCGCACAGGTGTCTCCGATTCCATCCACTGATAATTGGTGCTGATCGAGGCCTGTGCATCGGGCGGCAAATCGATCAGCAAACGGCCGATGCATAAAGGGGGCGTGGAAGAAGAGGGCATGGATGTTTGTCCGTACGCGGTGATGCTCGCTGCGGCAAAACACATCAGTGCCATGCGTGCAAGGCAATGCATCGGCCCTCTCCCTCGTCTTGCTGGCATCACACCGCTCCGGGACGAATGCGGATGCCTTGCAGCAACTGCTTCCACAGCGCCTTGGCGTCGGCATCGCTGGTGATGGTGGTCTGTCCCTGGTCCGTGGGCTGGATGGTCAGGTCGATTTCCATAAAGGGGCGTGTGACGTCGTTAGGCACGCCGTCAGCACTCCAGAAGAATTTGCGCATCTGCGTGTGGGGTACCACGTCGTTAGGAACGCTGAGGGCAATCTGGTAGCCGTGCTGGTCTGCTGCGGTCAGTTCGCCACGCTCAAGTACATGCACATGGCTGACGCTGGCACGCAGGATGCCCAGCTCGCTGTCCACGCGGAATTTCAACGACGGTTCGTCCTTGTCCACCTGATCGATGGCGCTGGCATCGATGGTAAAGCGCACGTCCGGGTGATCGGTGAAGGTCACCACCAGGGTGAAGCCCTCCCGCACGGGCGGCTTGCCGGTGTCGGCAAACATGCCGCCTTCGACGCAGAAGCCGGGGCCATGAGGCAGCTCGCCGGAAGCGAGGGGTTGGAAGGCGGAGCCTGCGGCCCACATAGTCTGTCGTATCTTTGGATAGCTATCGGCACCATCTCCCTTAATTTTGAAAATATAATCGCGTTGCTTAATTACTTTATGTAATTCGGTTAAAAGATCAATATTTTTAGGATTAGGTTGATAGCTAATTATTACTTGTTGCAATATCGAATCGCTGTTGAATCCGACCAGTTGAGTGGTAGCAAATAACTTATCAGGGTCAAGATCGGCTATGCGCCATGAGCGGTCTCCCTCCGGTGTTCGAACCATACGAACAGCCTTGTATTCGTGGGCTCGTTCAACGAGTTGTTCCTCCAGCTTGGAGAAGGAGCTCACCCGCACAGGCGTCTCCGATTCCATCCACTGATAATTGGTGCTGATCGATGCTTGTGCATCGGGCGGCAAATCGATCAGCAAACGGCCGACGCATAAAGGGGACGTAGAGGTTGGGGGCATGGATGTTTCTCCGTAAGCGTTGACACGTACCGTGGCAAGACAAGCCAGCGCGGCGAATAGCAGGGAATGCAGTGATCGTTTCATGGGTGATGTCTCGTGTTCATGGCGCTTTGGCCCGGCCCAGCAGCTTGCCGATGGCGTAGAGCGTGCACAGGCGCACGTCCTCATTGTCGTAGGCGGCCTGGTGTTCGAAGCCGCTAAGGCGGAAGCTCTGTTGCACCTTGTGGCCGCCTTGCCGGAAGGGGGCTTCTCCCGAGCAGGCGGGCACGGTTTCATCGCCGGGCTGCGGATAGCCGGCCTGCCTGGGATCGACGATGCGGAAGGTTTCGGTGCGGCGATCCGAAGGCGAGGCCACCTCCACCGGATTGCTGCCATGCTTCGGCGGCGCATTGACCAGTTCTGCCGGATCGAGCCAGGTGCTGCCGTTGTTGCGCCAGATCAGATCGCCATAAGCGGGATGTTTGTCGGCGTCCGCGCCGTAGTGCACATAGGTTTGGGGGTGATAGTACCAGCCAAGTGTTTGATGGAATGCTTGAACGTCGGTGATGTTCTTGTTGTATGTAGTCCATGCGTTCGCAAATTCATGGCTAGGATCAATCAACGCTGGATCGGTTAGTCGCCACCAAACATTCTTTTTCCGATAAATGTCATCGTACGGATTTGTCTCCGGCCACTGCAGCACCGGTTCCGTCTGCATCCCCTGCCGAACCTTCAGCCACTTCCGCTGGGCCGGATCGCCTTGATCGTTGTAGTACTGGTTGGGCAACAGTTCCATCGCGCCCGGCGAATTGGCAAACACCGCCGTGACCTGCGCGGCATTGCTTCCCAGCACCCAGCCGGAGATGCCGCCGTAACCGTTGCGGCAATGATGGTAGGCCGCAGCGGCGCCATTGGCCGGCATCTCGCCGTGCACGATGCCGAGCACCTTGTCTTCCAGCTGGCCGTAGGCCGGATGCAGCGCCGCGCGCGTGGTGAGCCCGCCCATCGAGTGGCTGACCAGGATGACCTGCTCGCAGCGGTAATCGCAGGCGGTCCGGTTATTCCAGAAGTCGATGATGTCCAGGACTTTCTGCGCCAGCGCCTTGCCGGAATCGGCATTGCTTTGCAGCCAGTTGTAGCCCAGCACATGCACCGGACAAAAGAAGTTGTCCCAGGCGTGGTCGGATTCCTCGGCGGTCAAGGGCTGGAAGGGTTTTTGCGCCTGCCAGGTCTGCTGCGCATGCGGACCGTCCACGAAGCCCTGCCATGGCGATACGTGACCGGGATGGTCGTCTTCGAAGACGGCGGTGGCCTCGTCTTTG
>NZ_JBZEGI010000021.1:0-60548 GCF_058216415.1 Dyella sp. SYSU CM1112
GATATGGCCCATAAATAAAATGCCCTCGGGGTCTGCGAGGGCATTCTTGCTTGCGACCGCTTCAGCGTCTATGTGTCAGATGAGTTTTGACACAGCCTGCTGAGCCGGCTTTCTTATGCATGGCGTTTCTTCGCCGGCGCTCGCCGCCTCGCATTCACACACCATCGCATCGAACGCGCATCAGCCCGAGCAGGCAACCTCATCGCCTGCTCGGGCCAACACACTCGTCGTTCACTGACTCGCTTCGCTGCCGCGCTTCAGGGTGGCACCAAAGATCTCTTTGTAGTCCGGCGAACGTACCAGCGGCACCCGCAAGGCACTGAGATAGTTCCCCTGAACGACCAGGGAGACTTTCCCCAGCCCACCGTCGTGCTCGGTATTCCACACCGCCAGCACGATGCTGTTTTCGCCTTGCGGCCGAAGGATGCCGGTGGGCAGTGAGAACACATGCTGCGGACCAAGCTCGTTGATGTAACGCCCCACCTGCCAGCCATTGACGAAAATCAGCACGCGGTAATGCCGTGACGGAACGTCGTCGATGCGAAGAGCGACCGGCACATCCTGGTCCGCCGGCAGGCTCAACGAGAACGTCGTTCGATACCAGTCCACGCCTGGTTCGGACATGCTTTGCGGCAGCGATACTGCTTGCCAGGACCGATCGGGGTAACCCGGCAAGGACCACCCTTCGCGCTCACCGTAAAGCCCTCCGTTATTCAAAGGGCCACGCACAGGGTCGACCAGCGTCTCGCCACCGCGCGTTCCCTGGATCCGCCACGAAATCGGCGCGGAGGAGCCGACCAGGGTCGCATCGGTCAAGCCACGCGGCTCTTTATACGCATCCTGATACTCCTCTTCGTTATGACCCATGTTATCGACCAGCACCGAGACCACATTGTCCTTGCCGGCCTTCAGATGGGATGGATCGATCGCGAAGTATTCCGCACCGCTGGGATAGCTGCCCAAGTAATGGCCATTGAGCCATGCCGTGAACACACCGGCGTTGCCAAGATGCACGCCCATCTTGGCGCCGAGGATGATGCCTCGCTCCTTGCCCGTGGCCGTGAAATGGCCTCGATACCAGATCATGCCGTGATGAAATCCGTATTCATCGGCGTTGAGGATAGGCAACTTCCCGTTCCAATCGGGGTTGTACGTATGCTTCTTGTCTGCCAGCTGCCAACCGGCATCATCGAACGCCGGCATGATTTCCGGCGCCCCTGCCTTGAACATCCAA
The DNA here is from genome assembly GCF_058216415.1 of Dyella sp. SYSU CM1112. NCBI lineage: Bacteria > Pseudomonadati > Pseudomonadota > Gammaproteobacteria > Lysobacterales > Rhodanobacteraceae > Dyella > Dyella sp. SYSU CM1112. The sequence continues at coordinate 1,235 of NZ_JBZEGI010000021.1, forward strand.
TGCGTGAGTACCGGCAGTGAAACCGGCTGCGGACCGGGTAGCGCTCCGACCAGACTTTGCGATGCCGTGCGTTGCGTGGCGATCGCATGATCGTTCCACCGGATAGCAGACGTCTCGCTGGAGCCGAACACTTCAAGCGTGGTGGGTTTATCCGTATCGCCGCGCAGCGCCAGCTCGCCATGTCCGGATTGCCCCGGTATCCAGCTGGCGGAGCGCACCAGATAGGGTCCCAGCACCAACATCGAGCCTTCATCGGTATCGAGCTTCCAGATACGGTTCGTCGTCGGGTCATCCGCAATCAGCAACAATAGCGAGCGATCCCCTTGCTGGATCCACACGCGCGCCAGTCCCTCATGCCGATAATTCAGCCTCAAGGTGCCATGCGCTGCATCCCATGTGCTGCTTACCTGCCCGGCCAACACCTCCATCTGTGGTTTCGCGGCGTATCTCAGCACCGTCTCGCCATCCTCGCCGCGCCGCCCGTACAGCACCGCCACATCGCGACCGTCGAGGGCGAGATCCATCATCAGCTCCGATGTCGAATACACCAGCTCCTGATGACCGAAGCGGTAATGCGCCAGCAGGATTTTCGAATCGCGTCCATTGATCCGTAAAGTCGTGCCCGCCTGCTGCGGAACCTCGGTGTAAACGGGCGAACCGGTGTTTGACCCAGACAGATCAAACCAAAGATGCGTCGTGTCGTCCGCCGTGGAGGTCGCATCCGCATGACGCAGAATGTAGAACTGCGTACCGTCATCGGGGTTATAGCGACCGTCCAGGCGCAAGGCCGGATTACTCGGCCGCTTGATCGCCATCCCCTCAGTCTTCCTCAACGACTGCACCGTCTGCAGAAAATAGCCAAGCCGCTTTTGCTGGTAATACTTGGATGTGAGACGGCGATCGACATCGATCGCGGCGCCATAATCGTAAGACGAATACATGCCCGGCGATGCCAGCCAGCCCCAGTTGAGGCCGCCATATGTCATGTAGAAATTCTGCATGGTCGAGCCCACGGCGATATTCGCCTCATAGAACACGCGCTCGAAATCAGCTCCAGTCAGGCGACGACATGCGTCGTACCCGTCCGCGCCCCAAGCATCGAAGGCGCCACCCTGGAATTCAGGAAAAAAGAGCGGTGACCCGGTCAACCCGAGTCGCTCCCGGCTATAGTCGTAAATAGACGTCCATTGTTCCGGACGCGAGCAATCGAAACCCAGCGGATAGGAATCATAGCCCGGTATATCGACAGCGCCGAGACCGCTCTGAAAACTTGCATTGTAATTGCCAGTAAGCGGCACCGTAATGCCGTCGGCACGCACTTTTTGTTCAATGTCATGCATGTATTGGCGGCCCGTCGGCGAGTTATCGTAGAACTCGTTTTCGACCTGATACAGGATCACCGTGCCCTTCCCCTGCGTCAGCTGATGGCGCGCGATGATGCGGTCGATCTGGGTCAACCATTGTTGGTAATCCGCGGTGTAGTCCGGAGAGGGTGACCGCACCTTGCCTTCGATCGTGGTCAGCCAGCCGGGAAAACCGCCGGCATCGGTTTCTGCATTGATATAAGGCCCCGGCCGGGCGATTACATAGATGCCGACGTCCCTGGCCATATCGAGCAACTGATCCACGTCGCGGATGCCCGAGAAGTCATACACACCTTTGCTCGGTGAGTGGTAATCCCAGTCGAAATAGATTTCCACCGTGTTGTAACCGGCAGCCTTCATTTTCTGCAGGACATCCCGCCACAACCCCGGACTCGGCAAGCGCCAATAATGAAAAGAGCCGGACCAGATATAGGCACGCTTGCCATCGATCTTCAGCGAATAGCGGTCATAGCTGATTGTGTGCGGCCTTGCGGAAACAAGCGCCGGTGCAGAAACGGGTGCGGCAGTCGCCATGCCTGCCGGCAACGCCGCGAGCAGCAACGCGCAGCCCATGTTTCGAAGCCAACCAGTCTTTCCGGAAAAAAGCGGAACCAAGGACCGGAAGGAACTGAAGGGTTTAGCGAGCTTTTCGTCATTCATAGATACCTCATTGATATCTCAGCTTCCATGTCGTCATCGACGCGCCAGCATGGAAGCGACGACAACGCACAAACAACTTCATGGATATAGGCGGCTGACCCGTCCACCTCAGTCTCCTGCCCGAACCACCGGCAGGTCGATATAGGTCGCCTGTTGTCCCGCATGGTAGACACGCTGCGTCGCTTTTTTATAGTCAGCAGGCTTGGCCAGGAAAATATTCGGCACGAAGGTCTGCGGATTGCGGTCGTAGAGCGGGAACCAGCTCGACTGAATCTGCACCATCAGACGATGCCCTTTTTCGAACACATGATTCGAGGTAGGCAAATCGAACTGATAGACCAACGGACGATCCGGCGTGATCGGTTGCGGATGCGCAAAACTCTGGCGATAGCGCCCACGAAAAATATCCATGGCCACGCCCAGCTCGTAGCCACCCATCGACGGCTTTTCGCGCACTTCGTCCGGATACACATCGATCAGCTTCACCACCCAATCACTGTCGGTGCCACTGGTCGAGGCCACCAGATGCACCATCGGCTCGCCACTGATTTTCAGCGGCGCGGTGAGCACATCGGACACATAGGTCAGCACATCCGGACGCGTCGCAAACTGGCGCTGGTCATCCACCAGCCATTCCGGCCATGACTCCACTTCGTCAGGTACACCATGACTCCAAGGCTGGATCGGACGGATGCGATAAGGCACCGGCTTGGCCGGATCGGACACGTATTCATCGTAATCGTCAGCGCCCGCAGCGGGCGCGGCGAAGCCAAGATGAAAATCGGGCTGCAGATACAGCGGCTTCATCTGCGGCTTGCAACCTTCAGCACAGCCGGAAGGCCATTGCTGCAATGGCTCCCAGGTATTGGCGCCCGTCACGAATGCATTCACCGGCGCAATGCTTGCCTTGGGTGCATCGTCCTTGAGGTACTGCGCCAGGAATGGCCGCAAGATGTGTTCACGAAAATACCCGGCCGTATCGCTTCCCAGCTGGATTGCGCCAATCGTCGGCGCCGCCTCCAACTGCTTGGCATGCCGCCAGGGGCCGATCACCAGAAACAACTTCTTGTGCGCTGGATCCTTGGGCTCCAGCGCACGATACACAGCCATATCCCCGTAGATATCTTCTTCGTCCCACAAGCTGTGCACCAGCATGGTGGGAACCGTCAACGGCAGCTTCGCCAGCAACTTGTCTACCGCCTGATCCCGCCAGAACGCATCGTAGGCGGGATGCTCGATCAATTTGCGCCAGAAGCCCAGCTGTTCCATCCCACGCGAGCGGGCCAGCGCATCGGCAGAGCCGGCGCTGAGATAAAGATCGTAGTCATCGCGATAACCGGACCACCAGGGATACTGGCTGGAGCGCCCGGCAACCTGCCCGTAAATGTACGGGATCATCTGCTCGCGAAAAGCGCCGTTGTGAAACCAGTCATCGCCCATCCAGCCATCCACCATCGGATTGATGGGAACCGCCACCTTCAGTGCCGGATGAGGATGCACGGTCGCCATCAGCGCTTCGAAACCATCATAGGAAATACCGATGATACCGACCTTGCCATTGCTCTCCGGCACGTGCTTCACCAGCCAATCGACGGTGTCATAGATATCCGTGGCTTCATCGACGGGCGTCTGGTTGAGCGGCCCACGCAGCGGCCGGTTCATGATGAAATCGCCCTGCGAACCATACTTGCCGCGAATATCCTGCACGACGCGGATATAGCCATCCTCCACGATGATGTCCGCAGGATTGTCATAGCCGTTGATCACCGGCCCCAGATGCGGGCTGGCCGCGCGCTGCGTCATGCTGTCGGCGCCATAAGGCGTACGCGTGAGCAATATGCCGGCATGCGTCGCACCACGGGGAATCAGGATCACCGTATGCAGTTCGACGCCATCGCGCATGGGGATCATCACCTCCCGGCGGATGTAATCGTCACTCTTCGTCACCGGCACGAAGTGCGAGGGCGTTTCACTCGGAAGTTGCGCATACGTGCGGTCTTCGCCCTGAACCGCACCGACCATCGACGTCAGTAACAGGCAAAGCACAAACACAGCAGATCGCCTGGATCGGAACATCATCAACGCCCCTCATACCGGTAAACGGAAACATCGAAAACACAAACGTCCGTGGCAATCGAACACGCTGCCCGATTGCCACGGCCAACCATCGATCAGAAGTCGTAATTGATGCTGAAACGGAAGTAGCGCGGCATTTCGTAGCTATCCACGCGCTCGTAGGAGTTCGAGATCGCGTCGCTCGCACCGTAGTTAGGACTCAACTGGTTCGCACGTTGCTGGTTGAACAAGTTGAAGACAGCCATGGTAAAGCCAAGCTTCTTGCCGGCCCATTCCGGACGATATTCCGCGCTGAGGTTGACGATCTCCTGCCACGGATTGCGACCGGCATCCCCCGGCCGCGAAGGCACGCCGCCGCAGAAGTGGTAGTAACTGCCATAGCCCACCGGGTCGGTCTGATCCGGTCCAAAGAAGCCCAGACATTCCTTAGGTGTGCCGGACAGTACGGAGATATTTGCCGACACCAACCACTCCGGCGCAACCTGATAAGAGCCATAGATCTTCAACTGATGCCGGCGATCGTTGCCCTGGTCACCGTTGGAATACTCCATCAACTGCCAATAATCCCAGTCGCGTGTGGCAGACACATTCTGCTGACCGGTGAACGACGTCACCTGTCCTTCCGTATCGCCATAGCTGTGTGAATACACGTAGTCGATCATCGCCGACCAGGTACCGTCGAACGGATGCGACAGATACGTTTCCAGGCTGTCGTAATTGCGCTTGAGGGGCGGGAAGTTGAAGTCGGCATTGGTAACCGTCACGGCGGTATAACCGCCATTGGCGTTGACCAGATCGTAGACATTGGCGCGGCCAGGGTTGGAGAGATAACACGAGCCGATGGTGAGCGCGGATACGTCGGCACCTTGTGCCGCCGCCGCGCGAGCGATTGCACCGTTGTCGCAGATGTCATCCAGTGCGTTGCGAAGATGGCGCACCGTACCCTTCATGCCCCATACCCACTTGTCGTTGAGTTGCTGATCAAAGCCGGCCAGGTATTCATCCTGATATTCGGATTTGATGTTCTGCGCACTCACCGTCTTGGGATCGGGCGCCTGACCGTATTCACCGTTCGGCGACACGGCGCCACCAGTGGACGAAGCAATCTGCGTCAGGCCGGTGGGCACACCATTGGGTGCGATGCCGGTATAGGTGTAGTACTCGTTGACGGCCAGCGAACCCGCTGCTGTGCGCAGCGCCACGCTCGCCGGCATCGCCAGGTAATAGCGACCCGCATTGGCATACACCTTCAAGGACGAATCGCCATGGACGTCCCAACTGGCGCCGATACGCGGCGCCCACTGTGGTTTGGTCAGTCGCAGATAAGGCACGCTTTCCGGGTTGTAGTTGGTGAACTCGTCGTCGCGGATACCCAGCGACAGCAATACCCGATCGGTGACCTGCCACTTGTCCTCGATGTACTGTGCGCGCTGCTTCACGCGAACGGTCGCGTTGGTGTCGTAGTGGCGGAAGTACACGTAATAGCCGGTCTGGCCACCCGGATACTTGCCGGGCGCATCGACAAACGGCGATGAACTGATCGGTGTATTAGGATCACCATAGGCGTACCAGATTTCGTAGCCGTCGGCGCCGATCGTCGTGCCATCGTCGATATCGGCTGAATCCTGGTTATCGATACCTGCGGTAATCGAGTGGTTGCCGATCTTGTAGTTCAGATCGAGACGAAGATTGCGATTGGTAGAGCGGTGACCCGGTTCGTTGATGGTATCGACGGTCTGGTTGTCGGTCAGGATATTGCCGCCGGTGAGCGCCGGGTTTTCGTTGTCGTCGCCGCCGATAAACGGACCGCTGCCGTTGGAAGTGGGCGGTTCGCTGTAGTACCGGATGCTCGACTTGCCATACATCGCCGTCAAGGTCAGATCGTCGGTGATGTAGCTGGTGAACTTGGCGACGTAGATGTTCGCGCTAGTCTTGGTGGTCGTTTCCGTACCGGCCTCGGCGCCGGAGGTATTGGTGCCGTAGTCGTACAAGTCATCCGTCGCGTTATAGCGGTGCATCTGCGATACGCCGGTCAGTTCGAGGATATTCTTGTCCGTGATATTCCAATCCAGCTTGGCGTACCACTTCGGATCGTTATACGTGTAGTGCGCGTTATACGAAGAAGAAACCGGGCCGACATTATTGCCTTCCTCGCGCTGCGCCTCCACATCCGTGAACAGGTACAGCTTGTCCTTGATCAGCGGACCGCCCACATACGCATCCATGGTCGTCGTCCAGGACTTATCCAGCTCGTTGCGCTGATAGATCTGGCCGGCCGTATTGCCATTGACGTAGAAAATGTTGCGCATGTCGGCTTGCGCAAATGCGGGCTGCCACAGAATCTGCCCACCGAAATGCCACGTATTGGTGCCGCTCTTGCCAACCTGGCTGATCACACCCCCATCCGAGCGTCCGTAGGCAGCCGAATAGCCACCATTCAACACTTCCTCCTGATCCACGGCATCGTACGGCAGCGTGATGCCGCCAAAGCCACTCAAAGGATCGGTGGTGTTGAAACCATTGATGTAATAAGCGTTCTCCGTGGCAGACGAGCCACTGAACGAAACGAGCGTATTACCCATCGAGCCTTTGAAATAATTACTGGCCGGCACCGCACCGGGTGCCAGCAACGCAACCGCCTCCGCCGTGCGAGCCAAGGGCAGCTTTGCCATTTCATCGGCCGTGATGATGGTGCTGGACCCGGTCGTCGTCACGTCGATCGGTGGCAGCGAATTGGCCTTCACCGTGATCGTGCCGAGATCTTTTGCCGCACTGACAGCTGCGCCGGTACTGGAAGAAAACGAGACGTCCGTGGCCAAGCCTACGCGCAAGGTAACGTTCGAACGCGTATCAACTGTCTTGCCGTTCTGACGCAGTGATACCGAATAAGTAGCCAACGGTAGCGACACTGCGCTGTACCGCCCACGGCTATCTACCGGAACCTCGCGCATCAGACCGTTGCTGCCTTGGATCAACACCGTTTCGCCGGGCGCCGCCGGCACGGTTCCCACGATGCTGCCGGTGGTGGACTGCGCCTGGACGCCGCCCGCAAACATCGCGGCCAGCGCGATGGCAAGCGCCGTGCGGCGATGCATAACCTTCATTTGACCAATCATGTTGAAGCCCCAGAAAGTAAGAAGAACGTGCTTGCAGAGAAGTCACGCCAGATTTAAATCGATCTAAATCCGAAACCAAAAAAAAGCAGCTCCGCTACTCCCTCATCAACGCTCCACGATTACGCAAGACGAGGCGATATCTGCGCGCGGGCTGAGCTGCATGGCTCAACGCTACATGCGCTGCCGCGCGTATTCCTCGCGGCATGCGGTTCGCCTTCCCCTCTTCATCTCGGGCAGCTTGTCGTGTGCAAGCATGTCGGCTGCATGCAAGGGGTGTTACATGCCCTCCTGCATATCGCCGTGCCCGTCCGCTATCGCCACATCGTGTGACGTGTCTCCGGATAGCGCGACTGACCAGGACAATCCGCGCGTCCGCGCCGCCTGTGCCGTCGAGTCCTCCGGAACTTCTATATGTCGATATACCGTCTTCCCGTTCCATGTCGTGCCGCTCCTGACGTAGCCGCAAGACCAGCGAGCCCGCTCGCCTGCTAGCTACGTTCCGCTTTCTAGGACGCGGATGGTCAGGCATAGATCACCTCGCCCACCACCTTGTTGATCGCCTTCATAGCGGCGATCTTCGACGCGCTCTTGTTCGTCACCAGCACATGGATGTCCTTGAGCGCGCAATAACCCACGCGACTGCGAACACCCATCTTCGAATAATCGGCAGCAATGATGGTTCGCCGTGCATTGACGCTCATTGCTCGTGCAACTTCTGCTTCGTCGAGCACGAAGCTGCTCGCACCGAACGTGGTATCCACCCCTACCGGCGACAGGATCGCAAGATGCGCCTGATAGCGATTGATCTCCGCAATCGTCGTCGCACCGTACGTCGATCTTAGCTCGCCATGGAACCGTCCGCCGAGCAACTGCACATGATTGCCATTGTCGGTGCCCTGCACACTCGCGATCCGGGTCGCGACGTCCACCGAATTGGTGATTACCGTCAGCCCACTCAGGCCCGACAAGGCTTCAGCCACCAGTGATACGGTGCTGCCCGCGTCGAGAAAAATGGTCTGCCCGCTTTCCACCAGCAACGCGACCTTCTTGGCGATCAGGCGTTTTTCTTTCACCCGTGTCGTGGCGCGCACACCGATCGGCGGCTCGCCGTCGGCCAATACCGCCCCGCCATGCACGCGCAAAATTTCGCCCTTGGCTTCCAGTTCCAGCAGATCGCGGCGGATGGTTTCCCGCGACACGCCAAGATCACTGGTGATGCGTTCAACCGACACCTTGCCGAAGGTCTTCAGCAAACCGCGTATCCGTTGATGACGTTCCTCATGCCACATACTGCTGCCTCCGCTGCTGCAGATAACGCTGGACGCGCGTGGCGAACCCGCGCATCAATCCGAGGGCTACGGCCACTACCACCACAATGCACGTGGAATACGCCGCCGCCTGCGATATGAAACCGTTCTGATCCAATTGCATGACCGACACCGACGCCAGATTCAGGTCGGGTGTCACCAGGAAAACTACGGCCGACAACGTCACCATCGATTGCATGAAAAGCAAAAAGAAGATGGATACCAGCGCAGGCGCCGCAAACGGCAGCACGACATCCCGGATCGACTGCAAGGCGTCGCCGCCAAGGCAAGCTGCCGCGTCTTCCAGCGACGCTGGTATTTGCCGAAGGCCCGTCGACATGGTGAGAAAAGCCTGCGCGTGGTTGTGATAGAGATTGCAGAGCACCACGATGAATACGCTGCCATACAGCCACTGCGACAGCAGGCCGGTGTTGAAGCTCAAAAGATAGGCGATGCCCACGATCATGCCCGGCACCGCCGCGGGTATCGTGGCCCATAGATAGATCAGCCGTGACAGAGCGCCCGGCAAACGCCGCGCACCCCATGCCAGCATAAAGACAAGCAAGGCACCCAATGCGGCAACCGCCAGCGACACCTTCAGCGACGTCAGGATCGGCGCATACCCACCCGGCAAATCAGTGTGGTAGTGCGCCAGCGTCAGGCTGAAGTTGTAGGGCCACAACTTCGCGAAACTCGCGTAGATCACCACGGCGAAGATCGCAAGTACCGGCAACAGAAGTACCACGGCGGCAACCGTCAACCCGGCATCACGCGCAAAGCGGCGTGGCGCTTCGAAGGGCAAGGCATGTTCGGATCCGCTCCCCCCACGCGAAGCTACGCGTTCCAGATAAAGCGACAACACCGCCGGCAACAAAAGGATGATGCCGATCGTGGCGCCCATGCCAAAATCCATCTGGCCCGATACCTGGTTATAGATCTCGGCGGCCAGCACACGATAAGGACCACCGACGATCATGGCGTTGCCGAAGTCGGTCATGGTGAGGGTGAACACGACGAACGCCGCCGACAGCAGGCCGAGCCGCGCCTGCGGCAAGGTGATGTCGACAAACTGGCGCCATGCCGATGCGCCCATCGATTCGGCTGCGTCGTAATAGCGACGATCGATGCGCGCAAGCGCTGCGGAGATGATGATCACCGCCTGCGGCAGCGTATAGCAGGCATCGGCTGCAACCAGGCCGCTGAAGCCATAGATATCGGTATGCAGGCCGGTGAGTTTGTGAATCAAGCCGTTGCGCCCCAGCAGAAAGATCAAGCCAAGCCCTTGCATCAGCGAAGGCGCCAACATCGGCAAAAGCAACACCGCACGAACCATCCACTTGCCGGGCATGCATGAGCGATGCAAGGCCACGGCAAGGACCAACGCCGCGACCATCGAAATGATTGTTGTCGTGCCGCTCACCAACAGGCTGTGCAAGGTCGCTCGCGGAACCACCGGATCGGTCCACAGACGCACATAGTTCTGCAACGAGAACGCATGATGGCTATCGATGAAACTATGGCCGCCGATAATCACCAGCGGATACACGAAAAACAGCAGCAAACCGAGCAGCGGAATACCGACCAGCAACCCTGCGACGAAGCGGTCTCCGAACACCGTTCGCCGCAGTGCATGCATAGTGGGATGCAGAGCCTGGTTCATGCCGCCACCCAAATGCAGCGATGCGGATGAACATCGAGCGAAACCCTGTCACCGCTTGCCAACGACACTTCACGATGCTGCTCCACTGTGAAAGCGCGTCCGCGCCAATCCACGACAAGCCGAGTCAAGCTGCCTAGGAACTGCACATCCTGCACCGTGCCTTCGCCCTGCGCATCAACGGACACCTGTAGATCTTCTGGACGAATACACGCCTCGAACGCCGCATCGGGTGCGCTGGGACGGCTATGCAATAACGCGGGCATCGCCTCGCGCACCCACCCGGTGCCGAGCAAGTTCGACGCCCCGACAAACTGTGCCACGAAGCGAGTCGCCGGCTGCAAGTACAACTCGCGCGGGGAACCGATCTGCTCGATCTTGCCGTGATTCATGCAGATGATAGTGTCGGCCAGGCTGAGCGCTTCTTCCTGGTCATGTGTGACCATGATGGTGGGAATGCCTAGCTGCCGTTGCAGCCGGTGAATTTCGCTGCGCATTTCCGCGCGCACGCGCGCATCCAGCGCCGAGATCGGCTCATCGAGCAGCAGCAAGGCAGGGTCGACGGCAATCGCCCGCGCCAATGCCACACGCTGTTGCTGGCCGCCGGACAATTGCGCCGGATATTTGTGGCCCGCATCGGGCATCCTGATCAGCTGCAGCAGTGACTGGCCGCGCGCCACCACCTCGTGCGCCGAAGCCCCACGGATCTTCATGCCGTAGCCGATGTTTTCCAGCACCGTCATATGGGGAAACAAGGAATACGACTGGAATACGATGCCGAATCCGCGTTCGCGCGCCGGCACGCGGCTCAGGTCTTTACCGCCGAGCGTCATCGTGCCGCTATCGGCCTCCAGCAACCCGGCAATGATCCGTAGCAAGGTGGTCTTGCCACATCCGCTCGGCCCAAGCAGGCACACGAAATCGCGCTCGCCCACGGCGAAGCTGATGCCATCGAGGGCTCGGAAGCCACCGAAGGATTTGCGGATATGGTCGACCCTGAAATGCACGTGCTCGCCCCTTATTCTTATGTGTAGCGCATCAGTGCGCGATGTCGCTTTTCCACTTGCTGATGATGGCGGCGCGTTCCGCTGCCGAACGCTTGAAGTCCATGGGGTAGAGCCGCTGCTCGATATTCGCCGGGAGCCCATCCTTGATTTGTCCTGGCGTTGGCCCCGCACCCGGCACGGCGACGATGCCCTTGTAGCGTCGATAAAGCGCTGCGGCTTGCGGCGAAGCGATCCAATCCAGAAAGCGTTTTGCATCCGCTTGGTGCGTCGAGCTTTTCATCAAGGCAGATGCCTCAAGCTCATTCCCCACGGTGTCAGAGGGAATCACCATCTTCACCGGGAAGCCCTGGTTGATCGCCTGCATCGCCACGAACGCGAACGACACACCGACAGGGAATTCACCTGTGCGCGCGAGCTTGCAAGGATCGGAGCCGGACGAGGTGAACTGCGCGACGTTATTCCCTATGCCCTTCAGCAAGGCCCAACCTTTTTCCGGGCCGAGGTGCTGCAGGATGCCGGAGGCGACCATGTAGCCGGTGCCGGACGATTGCGGATCCGGCATCACCACTTGGCCCTTGTAAACCGGCTTGGCGAGATCGCTCCACGACGTAGGCATTGGCACATGCGCCGACGCCAACGCATCGGTATTCACACAGAACGCGGTGAGATAACCGGTGGTGGCGAACCATTTGTTGTCAGCTGCGCGGTAACGCGGCGCAAGGCGCGCGATGTTGGGCGAAGTCACCGGCTGCAGCTCGGCCTCGATGCGCGGGTCGAGCATATCGGTCACCGCTTCGCCCCAAATCACGTCATTATGCGGCGCACTGGACTCGGCGATCAGGCGTGCGGCGAGATCACCCGTGGAAAGCCGCAATACATGTACCTGCAGATCCGGCATAGCCTGCCGTGCAGCGGCCAGATAGAGGGAAATTTCGTCGTTCTCCAGCGCGGAATACACCGTGATCGATCCCGCTTGAGCCGTACCGCAGACAAGCACGCAGGCAGCCAGGGCGGCAACCAAAGGGGCAGCGATACGCATGCAACGATCTCCGGCAACAAGGATGGCGTCTATTCGCGAGCGACCTTCCCTGTGGGCATCACTTCCCCTTCAACCGGGCCCGCTACCGATTAAGCATGCCGGAAGAATGTGTCAGTTTGTGGAAATTTGCAAATATGAGGCAAATGCCTATTCAACGGCTGGCAGCCCTGTCATCATTCCTGGCATCGCGGCAGCCATCATCCCGTCGCATCCCACTTCACCCGAGAGGTAAGAAGATGGCCTTGGTAGTGCCGGCTATCGAAGAATTTCGTCACTTCGCCGAAAGCGTCGCAGGCCGCGCGCGTGCCATCTCGCTGCCGGGCTTCCGCAGCGACATGCACATCAAACTCAAGGACGATGAAAGTCCGGTGACAGCAGTAGATCGGGATGTCGAAACCATGATGCGTGCCTGCATCCAGAGCACCTACCCGGAGCACGGCATCCTTGGCGAGGAACACGGCGCCAGTCACGCCGATGCCGAATATGTGTGGTCGATCGATCCCATCGACGGCACGCGCAGCTTCATCACTGGCTGGCCGCTGTGGGGTACCTTGCTGGCCCTGCTCCACAACGGCATGCCGATCCTTGGCGTCATTGACATGCCGGTACTGAATGAGCGTTGGGTGGGCATCCGGGGTGGTGTTACCACGCTCAATGGCACGCGCTGCCGCAGCCGTCAGCGCAAACAACTAGCCGAATCCACCATCTATGCCACATCGCCGGATATTTTTTCGCCATTCGAACACACCGTGTTCGAACGCATCAGCCACGCAGCGAACAGCCGACGTTTCGGTGGCGACTGCTACAGCTATGCGCTGCTCGCGTCCGGCCAGATCGATGCGGTGATCGAAGCCAATCTCAAACCCTATGACTATCTGCCGCTGGTACCCGTCATCGAATCCGCTGGTGGCGTGATCACCGATTGGCAAGGCCAGCCACTCCGTATGCATAGCGACGGACAGGTAGTCGCCGCGGCCTCGCCAGACTTGCATCGCGAAATTGTCGCGATGACGAAAATGCCTTAGCCGGCCGCCGAGAAATACTCGTCAGTTCATGGCTAGGGTTTTAGCCTACCGATTACGCTGTTTCTAACCCCTGTCACGCTTGCTTATCTCCGATATGCAAGCGTCAGGAGCGACCTTTGGGATACAGAGGGCAGGTGCGCCATGGGACCTGTTTACGCCGGCACATCCAAAGAACTGAAGAAAGTCTCGCTGGCGCAGCTACTCATGGAGAGAACGAAACCCACCGCCAGCCGCCATTTACCTCACGGATTGAATGCTCCTACCCATCCCAACGATTAGGTCGATAATGTTCAGGGGATCACCTCTTAAAAACGCGATCTCCCAAAAGTGACGCGCTGACAACATCGCATCGACGCTGATCAACTCAAAGAATGTCGATGGACGCCCGGAATTTGGACATAGGGATCGACCGAAAATATGCCGACACGCATGCCATTACTATCGAATATGGAGAAAATTACGTCGTATCCGGCATCACCCTGGGCATCGACGGTGGTTTCCCAGTAATAATCCTGAGCCTGCTTTGCGATTACGGTGCCGTCTGCATTCCGGAATGGTAGGGAAACAGCCTCGATCTTGTGCCCCCAGGATGACATAACGCCAGCACCAAAAGACAGCGTGAATGATTGGATGAAGCACTGGTATTCAAGCCCTCCTGTCAGGCTAATCATCCTCCATCTAATGGTGTCTTTAATCGCGGCATTGATGTCCAAGGCAAAACCGCCTTCGTTATTATCTTGATTGTCTACATATCCTGGATAGTACGTTCCAAAATTCACATCATTCCAATAGGTTAGTCCAAAAATATATCCCTTGCCTTTGTTTTTCAGTGCAACGACAGTGGAGTTCGATGCGACGGGATTATCTCGAATAATGGCGGCGGGGTCGGCCACGATGGTTATGTCGATGATGCTCACGATGCCACCTCATAAAAAATAGCGTGGATGTACCAATAAGGTTTCTGCGACGATTCGTCCCAATGACGATCAACTCAAGGCATATCGACGCGTGCCAGGCGACTCGATAAAAGGATCAATGGTGAATATACCGACGCGATGGCCATCACTATCGAATATGGAAAAAAGCACTTTATATGTGGCCGAACCTTTCGCGGCAACAGTCGTTTCCCAGTAATAATCCTGGACCTGCTTTGCGGTCACGGTGCCATCTGCATTCTGAAACGGGAGCGAAACCGTTTCAGCCTTGTGAGTCAGGGTGGATATAACGTTAGCGCCAGCAGTGAAATTAAAGGATTGAATAAAGCACTGATATTCGAATCCCATGGTCAAACTTATCATTCGCCACCGGATGGTATCGCCCACCTCGGCGTTGATATCCAGGGTAAAGCCGCCCTCGTTGGTATCCTGATTGTCGTTGTAGTTACCAAAGTAGTATGTCCCAAAATTCACATCATTCCAGTAGGTCAGATCAAAAACATACCCTCTGCCGTCGTTCTTGAGTACCAAGGGCGTGGAAGATGAAGCGACAGGATTGTCGCGAATAATGGCGATGGGGTCGGCCACGATGGTTATGTCGATGATGCTCATGGAGTCACCTCTTCAAAAATGGGTCGATCGCATCAATAATGAATCATCGACGATTCGTATAGATGGTGATCAGCTCAACGAATATCGACAAATACCTGGAGTGTTTACATAAGGATCCATCGTGTAGATTCCAACACGATTTCCGTTGCTATCGAACATGGAAAAAATGATGTGATATCCCGCCGTTCCAGGCGCGACGACAGTGGTTTCCCAGTAATAATCGTTGATCTGTTTTGAAGTCACGTTACCCTCTGCATCCTGGACTGCACAGGAGATGAGTTCGGCCTTGTGCCCCAGGGGCGATATCACGGAAGCACCACATAAAAATACGAAAGATTGGATGAAGCACTGATATTCGAATCCGCCCGTCAAACTTGTGATACGCCATCGAATAATATCATTAACCTCGGCTTTGACATCCAAGACATAACCGCCTTCGTTGTTATCCTGGCCGTCAGCATAACCGCCGTAATATGTCCCACAGTTCACATCATTCCAGTTGGTCAATCCAAAAAAATACCCTCGTTTCGTGAGCGGTATATTGGTGGAATTTGACGAGGTAGGGTTGTCGCGAATAATGGCGATAGGGTCGACAACGATAGTTATGTCAATGATGCTCATCGGATCACCTCTTCAAAACAGGCGCAGCAAACCGGCTTCTGCGCCTTCGGGCATGCCGCAGCTCCGTCCGGCCCGACATACGCGTACCACGAACCGGTATCGTTGACCTGAGCCATCTTCCATACGGGAATGCCCATGCCGTAAATCCCCTTCGGGTCGCTGACCGCTGAACGAGGCTTGCCACGTTCGTTTTCCTATGAGCATGTGCCGTAGTGACGCGTCGCATGCTGGGACTTTTATGCAGAAAGTATCGAATCGGCAGCCGACGGGAACGTGAGGTCCGTAGAGCGACATTGATGGCGAAAAACACTTCGAACGGGTGTTTTCGTTTCACCGACGCCGCTCCACGGACCCTGTGGCTAACATTGCAAGGTCTGTGTCTCAGCTCTTGCCATTGCACCCACAGCCATGGTGATGATGGTGATGTCCCTTACATCCACAGCCTTGATTGCTTCCTCCTTGATTTCCCTTCCCCTTGCACCCGCAGCCGTTACCAGGCGTAGAGCAACCATCGGGATAAGGCTCGGTGGGCCATGCGGACTGCGGATAGCATGCATCGATCACCTTGTGCATCAATACGGTCAAGCTGCACACCGATTTCATGATATTCGGCAGTTCATCGCACAATGAATTGTGCGGAAGGACGGGGCCAGGTTGCAGGGGCTTCGGCTTCGGGGAGACATTATTAAGTAGCGACGGATCTATGCGGGTCGCGGCGTTGATCGGGTATTTTTTACCATCGAACTCAGGCCACAGCTTGGTCAAGAGGAATGAGCCGTGTATGATGGGAAGCGGACTATTCGTATTATCAAACGTAAAGTAATAGTTGCCATCCGTATCCAGATAGAAAAGTGTACGTACCGGCTGTGTCGGGTCGCCAGCGCTCTGGCCGGTCGTTCGACACATGAGGGTCGAGGCGACAACGACTTGGTCTGATTTGAGAGCGGTCCATCCATTACTCTCAAGGGTATCTGGATTTGACGCCTGTAACGCCACTTTGTTTCCGGTTGTCGGGTCGCCAATCGGCCCGTAGATGTATTGATGGTCTCTGTAAAGACAGATGTTTTCTTCGCGAACACCCGTGCTGGCTGCGGTAACGCCCTGGTAGAACTTCTCGTAACCGGTGGGGACAGTAAAAAATTTACTTATAGGTCCATACGTCCACGCCTTGGTTTCGTAATTTTGGATGGCGCACTGATCTTTTTGGAAAAAGGCTAGCTGCTTGTATTCCGGGCAAAAATAAGCAGCATCCAGATTTTCCTCCGATGAAAAATCCTTGCCTTTGTATAGGCCTGGCCAAATATCATTAATTTGATAAATTCCAACAAAATCCATTTTGCAGTCATCGAATACGAGACACTCGTCCTTGCTGAAAAGACATAGAAGCGTGTTTGCGATGGATGGGGTTGCCATTTTCGTCTCCAGGAAATGTGCAGCGTGACTGACAATAAAAATCCACGTCGTGGATAGGTGCTTTTTCGTCAAATCGCTCGCCCTGTCGTCGTTTGGCGGGCAAAAGGACACGGTGCAATAGTTGACATAGGTACACCCCATGCCGACTAGTGCTTGATAAGCGAAGGTGATCGATCGTCGACCGTTCGACCTGCGGGTGTGCTCAGCTCAGGGCGTATGAAGATATGCCGGGCGACGAAAAATATGGGTCAACCGAGAATATTCCGACCCGGTTGCTGTTGCTATCGAATATCGAGAGATTCACGTTATATCCCGCCTGCCCCGTAGCGGAAATCGTGCTTTCCCAATAATAGTCGTTGATCTGCTTAGCGGTAATAACGCCGCTTGCATCTTGGGATACGAAGGGGACCGCCTCAACCTTGCGCGTCGGAGCCGACATAATATTGGAACCAAACGAAAACAAGAAAGATTGAATGAAGCACTGATACTCGAATCCCAACGACATGCTTATCATTCGCCATCGGATGGTGTCGCCGACGTTGGCTTTGATATCCATGGCATAGCCGCCTTCATTGTTATCCTGACCATCATGGTAGACCCCATTTCCATAGGTTCCGCAATTCACGTCATTCCAGTAGGTCACATCAAAAACGTATCCTCTCCCATAACTTTTCAATGGGACGGCGATGGAGGTTGATGCAACAGGGTTGTCGCGAATAATGGCAGAAGGATCGGCCACGATAGTTATGTCGATGACGCTCATGAGATCACCTCTTCAAAAAGTGGGTCGCTCGTATCGGCGTCCGAAGACTGCCGATCGGGGCAATGTATGCCTATACAAACGCGAAGGCTTAGCGGTCTTGCCAGCCGGTGATTCACGCCATCACTGTGTGCCAGGGGCTAAAGGAGAAGCGTCCCTGCAACGCCGCTTTCGCGTCGTAAATGCTGAACTTCAAGTTCATCGCGGCCATGCCCGTCTGTGTCATCGTCGATTCCCAGCAGCTGTCCGTGATCGGGATCGGCATCACCTGGTCCAGGGTCGACACGCTGGTATCCAGGGTCGTGGAGTTCGACGCCCGCTGTTGCAATGAAGGCGCAGTAAGGCATTGCTGGCCAATAGCGACGTCGATTTGCTCGATGAAACCCTGATAGTCACGCCGCAATGGCAGGTTCAGCATGCGATACCGAACCACATCGCCGACCTTGACCGTCGTTTGCAATTCATAGCCGCCTTCCTGGCTATCAGAACTACCTGTTTGCGCCGCGTTGCTCCACGGGGCAACCAGGAAAACATAGGATCGGCCACCGTTCAGAAGTGGCGTAGCATTGCCGCTGGAGCCAGTGCCTGATTGATTGGAACTGCTCGACTGAGGCTTGCTTGATTGCGCCGCATGATCCTGGAGAATGCGCGCAGCGTCGATGATGATCAAAACGTCAATAATGTTCGACATATCAACTCCTTTTAAGGGCGATTGGTACCGATCCCTTGTGAGTTACTGGATCGTGGCTATAGATTCCCAAGCACCGAGGCAAATGCTTGCGATCAAGGGCTGCTATCTGAATAAAAAGTGCCTCAATCACGCACCCTATTTTTCCGGCGGCATGCTAGCTGCCAGAAACGGCATTTATGTAGGGATCCTGCGAGAACTGGCCTCTTTTTACTCCAGCACTGTCCGTGATGGTGAAAAGCAGGTTGTACGCCTGCCTGAGTTTTTTTGTAACCTGGGATTCCCACCAAAAATCTTGCGTTTGCATCGCGACGAGGCCGTAAGGCTTACCCGAACCAGGCTTTATGGCCGCACGGGTTACCGGATTAGTTTTAGGCTGTGGCGGCGTAATGTTGTACCACGCATCCGGAGATACCAATTGATAAAGATAGCATTGGTACTGAAGAGGGGATGCCAGTGCGATTAATCGCCAGCGAAGCGTATCGCCGACATCCGCCATGACATTTAACGCGTAGCCACCTTCCTCTTGGTCCTGCTCGGACACTTTATAAAAAATATCAGTATTCTGGTATTTGTCCGTGTCAGCCCATTCGGTCAACGAGAACGCGTAGCCTTGACCGTTATTCTTGAGAGCAACGGGCTGTGACCCGTTAGGAACATGGTCCTGCAGGACACGCTCAGCATCGATAACCGTAAGTATGTTAATGATTTTTGGCATTTCCGTTCCTTCAGGTACGGACCATCAAATTTAGACGTCCAAACATATCGCAATGCTATGAAGCGGATGGAATGGATTCCACTTACCCACGACACTCGCGTCGAAACGATAAACGCGCCTCGCGTTGTTTCGTGTTTATTATCCTAATCGCCAAAATATCGGGTGAGTTTTGCCTGCACGAACCATTCTTTTTCGTGGCGGAAAAATTTCATATGGATGATGAAAATGACGAAGGCCATGTACGAACGTCCGTTTTTCACCAGGCGTTCACTCTGATTCATTCTTCACATGGTGCACCCTGATGCACACCCATCGACCGCTCGCGCTCAGGAAGCCAACTTCGTTCGTCTCGCCAACCTTCGGCGCGGGAAAAAAGTGCAAATGCTACACCTCATCGTTGTGCGGGCCTGCGCTTACACCGCTATAGGGTGCAACGCCGCCCGCCACGCCGACGACGAAGTCCAGTAACAGCAATGGGTTCCAGAAGCGTGAGCACATCGCCTCCCGCCGGAGAGGGTTGGCGAGGATTGGGCTGCACCGGTACGCCAACCATACAAGACAATTCAGCCTAGCCGATGCAGGCACGACCAGAAAAACTAGCGCCTATAGCAGCATTGCCAGATCTTGCCGGGTTTGGCAGTCAACGAACTTCGTATGCCTCGGGATACCTGCACCATGGCAAGCCAACACATCCGCACGTTTGAATACAGTATCTCTGGATACGCCAGCGCCCCCACTCCCGAAACCCACCGCATCGCCGCGCTCGACTTTCTACGCGGCGTCGCGCTGCTCGGGATCCTTGTTTTGAATATCGCACTTTTTTCCGGACCACATTCGCTTCACGATATCCCGATCGGCACCGTGAAGCCCGCTTTCGTGGGATGGCATGCCCATCTGGACATGATCATTCTGATGATCGAGTGGGCGTTCTTTGAAGCCAAGATGCGCGGCTTGTTTTCCATCCTGTTCGGTGCCGGCTGCGTGCTGCTTACTGAACGCCTTGAACGAAAAGGCCAGCCAGCGGCCGATATTTTCCTTCGACGGAATATATGGCTGGCGCTATTCGGCCTGTTACACGGTACCTTGATTTGGGGCGGCGACATACTCCTGTCCTATGCACTTTGCGCCCTGCTCTTCCTCTACCCTTTGCGTCACGTTGCATCCAGGACCCTGATCGTGACCGGGTTTGCGATCTGGTTGATCGGCGGAACGTGGAGCGTTGCGCAATATCTCAACGTACCAGCCGCGATCCGCGCAGAAGCGCTTCATCAGCAGGCCGTGGTTGATCAGGCAGCGGGCCATACGCTGAGCCAAGCCGAGATCGACAGTCTCGCGAAATGGAATCAAGCAAAGAAGGAAGCTGCTGCCGCCCCCGCCAAGGCAGTACGCTTGCGCACGAAGCCCTATCTTGACGGCCTGCAGAGACGTGCCAATGACTACCTGGACGAGGTTATCGCGGACTTCCGGTCCGGGCTATTCCTGCCTTTGGTCGGCTGCATGATGATTGGCATGGGCCTCTATAAAATCGGCTTTCTGTCCGGGATGCTATCAACCCGCACTTATCTTCGGGTTGCATTGTTGGGATATGCCGTTTGCCTGCCCATTGTGATCGTCGGGTTGTGGCAGGCCAGCCGTAGCGGCTTTTCTCGGGGAGAAACGATGAAATGGGTTTTTCTCCCTTACACGCTGGAACAAGCCGCCGGAACAATGGCCAATACGGCATTCCTCCTGCTGCTGTTCAAAAGTGGTTTGGTACGGTACATAGTAGCTCCACTGAAAGCCGTGGGGCGCACGGCTTTCAGCAACTACATCCTTACCAGCCTGATCTGCCAGACACTCTTCGTATGGAGCAGCCTGAAGTGGTATGGGTCGCTGGAATATTACCAAGAGCTCTATGTAGTTGCCGCAGTGTGGGTATTCAATATCGTCGCCAGCTCACTCTGGCTGCGCGTATTTTCCTATGGCCCGCTTGAGTGGATTTGGCGCTCGCTGACCTACTGGCACCGACAGCCCATGTTCTCTCACAGGAAAGCCATTACTGTGGCGGCGACCACGGATTAAACGGCATATTTCGGTCGCTAGGGATACCTGATTTATTCCTCACATGGTGCCACCTGCTACGTGGAGTACCAGAAGGCGGCGGCAGATACGAAGTGATTTATTCGGGGCATCCCTGACTAACTAGCTTTTGGGCTCGTCACTGTCAACACAACGGGCCCAGCAAGCTCGGTAATACTATTGCCATAGCCGTACCATACGTTGTACGTGCCGGGCGCAAGACTGGAGGTATCGAACGTCAATGTGCCCATGATGTCTGGCGCGTACTTCCAGCTGACGGAATTACCATAGCCAGGATGGGTACCCGGCGCGTAGATACCGATCCAGTTGTAATTGTTGACTTTGTCTGCCGGCGTGGCGTAATCGAAAGACACTTTGGTGCCTTGGCTGACACTTGGCGTGGCACTGGTGAGGCTAGATGCGGTGATAATCTGCGTGGCGCCAAATGCATCTTCGACCCAAAGGTCCGATGGAAAACTGAACCCGCCTTGCCTTTGCAACTTGGCATCATAGATCGAAAAGTTAACGGTGTATTGCACCTTTCCCGAAACAAGTGTCGTTGCTTCCAGGCAATAATCCTGGCCTCGGGTTAGTGCGTATTGGGTGAATGGCGGCACCGTAGGATCAAGCTCGGTAGTGGCTATCGCCCGGCATGCCGGGTTAAAAGCGGTAATGCTCTTTTCGCCGGGCGAACTGATGAGGATTTTATCGATAAAGCACTGGTAGCTACTCGGCCCTACCAGGGCTTGGGAACGAAACCGGGCCACATCGCCAACCTTGAGGGCGAGCCTTAATTTTTCTCCACCTTCGTCCTGTTGAAACGTTTCCACTTGCTGTTGCCCCGCTTGGTCCTGACTTGCCTGGTTTGCAATGTTTAGCCAGGGAGCCACCATAAATACGTAGCCAAGACCTCCGTTATTCAGTGGAGTGTAGCTATCGCTTGCGTTTGTGCCGTGATCGGCGAGGATTTTATCCGTATCCATCACAATCAACGTATCGGTCACCTTCGACACTTGGCTCTCCTTCAAGTAATGGGAGTTTATGAGGATTACGAATATCAATTATCCGTTCAACAACGAAACATGTTTTCGACCTTCTCAGGTACGAAATCATCTCCATGTCTTTTAATACGCAAAATATTTATACACACGAACTCAACAAAATCTTGATTATTGCTTCACACACGGGCATGCGCGTGCCATTTCGATACGTTGCAATAATTTGCTTCGATATCTTCGACGCAATAAAGATAGGCTTGATACCGATCAAGCGCCTTTTCCAAGGCGCACAAATCCTTTGTATGACGGAAAAATTTTCTGGCTTACCTGGCATCAGTGAACTCACCTGCTACATCTGCAGGAGTAAGTAAGCCGCCAACATGGACGCGTCACAAACAGCGCCATCTGACGGACGTCGAGGCGGGCTTGGAACGCCTCAAGCGTACGTATGCAAACCTGGCGCTGGAGCCTGATGCGTTGAAGGATATATCGATTAGCGACCCTCGCCGCAACATAGCGTGGCTTAATCACTAACCCCATCGCCACGCATGTCGATCATTTAAATTTTCCCATGCTTCCTGGCACGCCTTCTCGCACGTCTATTACACGCACATGACAACGTGCGTGTGGAGCATGTTCAGCCATTCCATCTTTTTACCCAAAAAATCGAAGCGACCGAATTCCTGCCAAACACTTTTCATTCCCTTCCCCTATGCTCCTAAGCCGCGCATTGCGCGCAGCAACGCCAATAACATTGAGGATGCATGGAATTTCTGTCAATAGGCCTGACCCAAGTTCGAATGAGTGGACTAAAAATCCTTTATCCTCGACAGACACGTGCGAAGTACACGCACCCCCTCATGAATCTCGTACATATCTGCCCCCGAGTAGCCGAGTATCACTCCGCCCCGGTCCGGACGCCTCGCATAGCAAATAGACAAAGGCCTCGCCGAGATCCCCTTCTTGGCGACCTTGATCGAAAGTGACACATCATCGACACCCTGCGGAAGCAGCGCCGCAAGCTGCATTCCCGCATGGGTACCCACCACTTCGATTTGGCCGTCCATATATTTATCGATGGCTTCGAGCAACGCGGTTCTTCGCGCCAGATAAAGTGCGCGCATACGGCGAATATGACGGGCGAATCGGCCTTCGCGAATAAAGTCGGTGAGTGCAGCCTGATACAGCACGGATGAGAAGGTGTCGAATGCGGCGCGGACGGTGGCGAAGGCAGGAATCAGATCGTTGGGGACGACCAGGTAGCCGACGCGCAAGGAGGGAAACATGACCTTGCTGAAGGTGCCGACATAGATCACGCGATCATCGGTATCCATGCCTTGCAGAGAAGCGAGTGGACGGCCACCGAAGCGGTATTCGCTGTCGTAGTCGTCTTCGATGATCCATGCGCCGGTACGAGTGGCCCAGCTCAATAATTGCATGCGTCGCGCGGCACTCATCGTGCAACCCATGGGAAATTGATGGGACGGCGAAATATAAGCTGCACGTGCCTGCCGGCTTCGGCGCACGCCCTCCTCCACATCCAGGCCTTCGTCATCGACCGGCACGGGAATAATCTTCGCGCCGATAGTGCGGAAGGCCTGCCATGCACCTGGATAACCGGGATCTTCCATCCACACATGGTCTTTCGCATCGAGTAACGCATGCGCGCAGATCTGCAGTCCGTGTTGTGATCCGGTAGTGATCAAAACCTGGGAAGCGTCGCATCGTACGCCGCGGACTGTACCCAGGTATTCGGCGATGGCTTCGCGCAGGGGTTCGTATCCCATGGAACTGCCATATACCATGTGCTCGATGGGTGGTTTGCGCGCATGCCGGTTGATCAGCTTTGACCACGCTGCCATCGGGAAATGATCCAGCGCAGGCAGCCCTACACGGAATGCGCCCTGATTGTTGGCCCATGTCTGCGGCGGCGTGCGCAATGCAGCCACGCGCTGCGCCACGATGCGAGGGCCGCTCTGTTTCGCGCTTTTTTGCACGCGTTCTGCGACGCTTGATGGCTTCAGTGCTTCGTCGGGGATCGCACGCGCTACGCATGTACCTGCACCAACGAAGGTTTCCAGGTAACCCTCGGCATACAACTGCTCATAAGCGCTGAGCACGGGAATACGAGAAATATTCAGTTCCCTCGAAAGGCTGCGAGTAGATGGCACGCGCTGTCCCGGCCGCAGGCGTCCGTCCGCGATGGCTTTGCGGAACCACTCGGACAATTGGTCGTACATCGGTACATGGCTCGCGCTATCGAGCGCAACCGAAGGAAGAAAACCCGCTGGCATTCGCTTCATCGATCAGCCTCAAAGTGGCTATATCTTATTGCATTAAAGTGGTTATTTTTGCAAACCACTTGAATGCCTAAGCTTAGCGCCAAAACAGGCGGAGAGTATCCAGCCATTTCCGGATAGCCGTGACTGACGTGACAGCCCTATCGTGCTGCTCTTTACCCGGGATTCCATGAAAACAAAGCCGCGCACATCAGGTCTTTTTCTGCTCTGCACGTTTATCTTTGCCCATGGCGCATGGGCACAAACCACTCCGACGTTACCGGCTGCACAGCAATCGATGAGCGATGTCTGGTGGACGGGGCCGATGCTGGCCAATTCGGCTGAAACACTTCCGCCCGGGCATTTCCTGTTCGAGCCGTATCTCTACGATATTCGCAGCACAGGCACGGATAGCTTCGGCTCGCGTACTTACATCCTTTATGGGCTTGCCAATCGCCTGTCAGTCGGTGTGATTCCCGTATTTGGGTATAACCGCGTCGACAATGGACCCAACACGGCAGGCGTTGGCGTGGGTGACGTTACCTTGCAAGCCCAATATCGACTGACGGAATTTCACCAGGGCCACTGGATACCAACAACCGCGATACAAGTGCAGGAAACGCTGCCTACTGGACGTTACGATCGGCTGGATAATCACCCCAGCAATGGCCTGGGTAGCGGCACCTATACCACGACGATAGCCGTCAATTCGCAGATGTATTTCTGGCTACCGAATGGACGCATACTTCGCACGCGCTTCGACGTATCCGAAGCGTTTTCGCATAGCGCGCACGTGCAAGGCGTAAGCGTGTATGGCACGCCACAGGGATTTCATGGGGATGTAAAACCCGGCCACGGTTTCTTTGCGGACCTATCCCTGGAATACAGCCTGACGGAGCGCTGGGTGCTTGCCACAGATGTCACCTACAGCCATAACGACAATACAAGTGTCATGGGGCAGACCATGGTCGACCCTGGCAATGTGCCTTATCCGCAGAACCTGCGTATCGACTCCGGCTCCAGTTCGGCGTTCGGCATGGCGCCTGCCATCGAATACAGTTGGTCGCCGGCCATCGGGGTTCTGCTAGGTACGCGTATCATCTTCGGTGGCCATCATACGGTAGGCACTGTCACACCCGCGATCGCCATCAATTACGTATATTGAGAACCCTGTTCGCGGGCCATGCAATTCGAGGAGTGCGAGAAATGAAACGACTTATGCTTTTTGCCGCTATCGGCGCATGTGTTGCGGCGGCAGGTTTGCCGTTGAGAGCAGCGCCCGGCGTTCCTTCATACATCAGCGCAGCAGTAGCTGATCCGGCACGGCCGGCAAATGAACGTGCGCAGGACATTCATCGCAAGCCGGCGGAAGTGTTGACATTTACCGGCATCAAACCCGGCGACAAGGTGGTGGACCTGATGCCCGGCGCGGGTTATTACACGCGTCTTTTCAGCAAGATCGTCGGCTCCAAGGGTGTGGTTTATGCCGTGCAGCCCGCCGAAATGGATAAGGTTGCGCCGAAAGGTCTGCAAAGTCTGCATCGCTTCGCAGGCACACCCGCTTATCGGAACGTCACGGTGATGGTGCAGCCCATTGGCGCTTTGAACTTGCCCAAAGGGTTGGACATGGTCTGGACGTCGCAAAACTATCACGACCTGCATGATCCATTTATGGGGTCGCCGGATATGGCACGCATCAATAAGGCGATTTTCGATGCGCTGAAACCAGGCGGCCTCTATATCGTGCTGGATCACGCCGCGGCGGCGGGCGCAGGTGTTACGGAAACCAACACCCTCCATCGGATCGATCCGGCTGTCGTGAAAGCAGAAGTGACCGCGGCGGGATTCGTATTCGTAGGCAAGAGCGACGTGCTGCACAATCCTGCGGACAATCACACGCTGCCGATTTTCAATGCTTCGATCAAAGGCAGGACGGACAAGTTTATTTATAAATTCCGCAAGCCTTAGGGGCCTGTTTACCCGATGGGCGTAGCTCGCGTTGCTGTTGCGTAACCGTCAGGTGGTAGTGCGTAGCGCATCAGGTCAAGCCACGTGCTGCCGCATGGCGGCTACGCAACAGCAACCCGACGGGCTGGGGCTGCTTGCACGCCATACCGCAACTCAACGCGAGATTCGCTTTACCCCATTCCGCTCCTACTTCACCTGGGGGAGGAATGGTTTCAGGCAGTTTGAGAATGAGTCGAGGCGTAGGTGCTATGACGCGAGCGCCAGTGCGGTGAGTTGATCGAGTTCGGCGGCGTCGAAGCCTGCTTGCAGTCGCGCAGATCGATTGAAGGGACCGCGCAAGTTGCGCCCCATGTAATCACGCACCAGATCGAGGAAAGTTTCACGCGGATCGAGGCCATCTCGCTCGCAGCACCAGCGGAACCAACGCGTACCTGCCGCAACGTGGGCTACCTCTTCGCGCAGAATGACTTCCAATATAGCAATCGTTTGATCATCACCGACGGCACGCAGGCGTTCGATCATGCCCGGGGTAACATCCAGCCCGCGTGCCTCCAGTACGCGCGGAACTAGTGCCATGCGCGCCGTATCACAATGCGCGGTTTTCTCGGCCATTTCCCATAGGCCGTTGTGTGCATCGAAATCGCCATAGACATGCCCCAGCTCGGCAAGCCGATGGGAAAGCAAAGCGAAATGGCGCGCTTCATCATGGGCGCAACGAGCCCAGTCCCGATAGTAATCGGCTGGCATGCCGCGAAAGCGATATACCGCATCCCAGGCAAGATTGATGGCGTTGAATTCGATATGCGCAACAGCATGCACCAATGCAGCGCGACCCTCGGGCGTACCAAGCCCACGATGTGGCACCTGGCGCTGCGGAACCAGTTGCGGACGCAAGGGGCGCCCTGGCGCGGTGATGGGCTGCGGAATCGGCGACGCAGGATCAGGATGCCATGCACCAGACTGCAAGGCCTCCCAGGTTGCATGCGTAAGCCGGAGCTTTTCTGCCGGGTCGGCAGCATCGAGACAACGTTTGGCGGCAGCATGGAGGTCAGTCATGTCGAGGGCACTATAAGCAGTTTCAACTCGCCTTGACCTGCGACGACATAGATCCCCCACCAGCGAGGACCCATGTCACTCTTCGGGATTTCCGCGTGACGGGCCTTGCTATTGAAAGCCCGTCACGCGCACAACGGCATTGCACCAGCGTTCGAACTACGCGCTCCGCCGCGCGGCTTTGGCGTCATCCGAACGCAGCATCTCGATCTGCTGCAGGTAATGCTGGTCGAGACCCGTGATGTATTCACCGGAGAAGCAGGAGGTGTCGAAGTGCTTCAAATTCTCGTTACCGTCCTGCACCGCCCAGATGAGGTCTTGCAGATCCTGGTAGATGAGCCAATCGGCACCGAGCATTTTTTCCACCTCGGCAACCGTGTGACCTGCCGCGACAAGTTCCGCCGCAGCCGGCATGTCGATGCCATACACGTTCGGATAACGCACCGGCGGCGCAGCCGAAGCGAAGAAGACGTTCCTGGCGCCTGCATCGCGTGCCATCTGGATGATCTGCCGTGAAGTGGTACCGCGCACGATCGAATCATCCACCAGCAGCACGTTCTTCTTGCGGAATTCCAGTTCCACCGGATTGAGCTTGCGGCGCACGGATTTCACGCGCTCGCCCTGCCCCGGCATGATGAAGGTACGGCCGATATAGCGGTTTTTGACGAAGCCTTCGCGGAACGGCACACCCAGCATTTCGGCCAGCGCACTGGCCGCGGTGCGTGCGGTATCCGGAATGGGAATGACCGCATCGATGCCGTGGTCGGGCCGCTCGCGCAGGATTTTCTCGGCCAGCTTCTGGCCCATGCGCAGACGCGCCTTGTACACCGATACGTTTTCAATCATCGAATCGGGGCGCGCCAGGTAGACATATTCGAAAATGCACGGCGCATGCACGGCGCCCTCCGCGCACATGCGCGTATGCAGCTGGCCGTCATTGGTGATGAAGACGGCTTCGCCCGGTGCGACGTCACGCAGGCGCTTGAAGCCCAGGATATCCAGCGCCACCGACTCAGAAGCGAGCGCGTACTCGCGCCCTTCGGCTGTAACGCGTTCACCCAGCACCAGCGGACGAATGCCGTTGGGATCGCGAAAGCCGAGCAAGCCATAGCCAAGCAACAGCGCCAGGCAGGCATAACCGCCGCGTGCACGCGCATGCACTCCCGCGACCGCCTTGAAGATGTGATCCGGCGTCAGCGCCATCCGATCCTGGATCTGCAGCTCGTGCGCCAGCACATTGAGCAGGATCTCCGAATCGGAATCCGTATTGATATGCCGGCGATCGTCTTCGAACATCTCGCGCCGCAGCGTTTCGGTATTTACCAAATTGCCGTTATGCGCGAAGGCGATGCCGTAGGGCGAGTTCACGTAGAACGGCTGCGCCTCGGAAGCCCCTTCGGAACCGGCCGTGGGATAACGGCAGTGACCGATGCCGACGCGTCCGCGCAGACGATTCATCGAACTCTGGTTAAAGACGTCGCGCACCAGTCCGTTTTCTTTGTGCAGCCGAAGCCGGGCGCCATCCACAGTGGCAATCCCGGCGGCATCCTGTCCGCGATGCTGCAGGACGGTCAGGCCGTCATAAAGCGCCGATGCCACTTCGGTGGTACCGACAATGCCGATGATTCCGCACATGGTGCTGCTACCCGTTACTGTGATGCGTTGTACCAGCCGCGCTCGAAGCTGCAGCCGGTGAAGAAGAACCGTGCGCCGGGATACTGATCGGCAACACGTTTGGCAAATGCGCCGGCAGATTCTCTGGACGCAAGTGCTCACGCACGTTCGGTGGCATTTCCTGTTCCAACCACGCCGCCAGACCCTTGAACTGCGGCAGCAACGTCGATTGCTGCCACATGGGTTCATGCGCAAACGA
The DNA here is from genome assembly GCF_058216415.1 of Dyella sp. SYSU CM1112. Classification (NCBI taxonomy): domain Bacteria; kingdom Pseudomonadati; phylum Pseudomonadota; class Gammaproteobacteria; order Lysobacterales; family Rhodanobacteraceae; genus Dyella; species Dyella sp. SYSU CM1112. The sequence goes on from NZ_JBZEGI010000021.1 coordinate 30,462, forward strand.
CGTCAGGTTCACCAGGAAAACCAGCAGCGTCACCAGCAACAGGCCACGCGCAAAACCGAAAACCATGCCAAGCAAGCGATCCGTGCCACCCAGCCCCGTGCCGTCTACCAGCGCATGAATCGCGAAACGCACCAGCGCACCAACGATCAGCACGGCGATGAAGCACAGACCATAGCCCAGCAACACTCGCAAGATCGGCGTCTCGATCGACCGTTCAAAATGCGCTGAAACCACCGGGCCGTATGTCCAAGCCACCCAAAAAGCCGCGATCCAGGTAGCCAGCGCCAGCACCTCGGATATGAGGCCGCGCCATAGCCCTACAAGGACCGAAAGCACCAATACCGCAATAATGATGAGGTCGACCGCGTTCACGGTTTCGCTTCCGGCCTGTCAGCGCGCGTCAGTTGGCACTGACGACGTTGCCATCAAGGCCAAGCTTGGCCTTGATCTGGTCGCGCAACGATACGGCATCGCTGCGCTGGGTCTGCGGCCCCGCGCGCACACGCCACAAATGCTTACCGCCTGCATTCACCGAATCCACGAATCCATCGAAACCATTGGCGCGCAACTTGTCGCGCAAGGCCAGCGCATCGGCCTGGTTACCCATCGCCGCCACTTGCACAGCCCAGCCACCGGCTCTGACCGGCGATCCGGCCGCCGGAGCGGGCATGTCGCCAGAGGGTGTCACCGCACCGCTTTCCAGTCGCGCCGGCACTCCCGGCACGGTCTGGGCAATCTTTAGCCGTGCCGATTCAGCCTGGGCGCGCGTTTCGAACGGCCCTGCGCTCACCAGCGTCAGCATCTTGCCCGCGCGCTGGATGGTCTGGCCTCGAACCGGATAACCCAAGGCGCGCACGCGCTCCATCAGGCGATGTGCGCCGGCCGGCGCATACGCGCTCAAATTGATCGCATAAATCCCCCGCGCCGCGGTTTCCGGCGGCAACGCCGGAGCGGCTGTGGGTGTAGGCGGCGGTGCAATGACCGGGCGGTTCGCCGCCATCACTGCCGATTTGGGGGGTATCGCAGGAATTTCGGGACGGGATGAGGACGGCTGTTGAGTTGGGCCGGGGATCACCGGCGTCGCTGCCGTGCTTCCGGGAGCGGCAGCCGCCGTATCAACCGGTGTCATGCCTGCTACGTTCGGCGCTGTCGAGGTAGGCGGCGATACGGCCGCACCAGCATTAGGCTGCGTCGCCGTCCCGGTCAGGCTCATCGTTTTGGTTTGCAGATCGCGATCAGGCGCTGCCGGAATCGTCAGGGGAACCGATTGATCGGTGTTCGTCGACGGCGGCTTGCCGGAAAAGAACATCGGCACGAACAGGATTGCCAGCGCAACGAGGACGGCAGCTCCCAACAGGCGTGTGTTCAAAATGAACTCCAGACAAACCAGCTTGTATATGACGCCGCGGATTATACCCGGCCCCGCGCCCTCACATGACAAAACGAAAAGAGCGATTCAGCCGCCGGCTTCCGCCAAGACGGCCGATGCCACGAAAAAGGAACCGAACGCAAGAATGCGTCCGCCATGGCGTGCCGCCCCACGCGCGGCGGCCAATGCCTGACGTACATTGTCATGCTTATCAAAGCGGGCATGCGGCAGGACCTCGCGCAGTACGCCCGCCAGCACGGCAGCGGGCAAGCCGCGTGGCGTATCCTGCTCCAGACCGGCAAGATGCCAATGTGCGATGCGCGAACCCAGCGCCGCCATCACGCCGCCCACATCTTTATCGGACAGCGCGCCGTACACGGCATGTACACGACCACCTTCCTGCCTATCCAGCCACTCCGCCAGCGCACGTGCCGCCTGCGGATTGTGTCCGACATCCACGATCAAGGCGGGATCACCGCCTAGCGACTGCAATCGCGCCGGTGCACGGGCGACATGCATGCCTACGGTTGCCACGCGCTCCAGCGCCAACACCGGCACCGCTTGCAAGGCGTGCAACACAGCGATGGCTGCGGCGGCGTTTGCATATTGCACCGGCGCGGCTAATTCGGGGTTGGGCAACGTCAACGCAGTGCCGTCGCAATGGCGCCAGCACCAGTGCTGCACATGGTGCTCGACGAAAAAGTCGTGACCGGCACGCTCGATCGCCGCACCTTCCAAGGCAAGCGCATCGAGCAGACCGCGTGGCGGATCGGACTCACCAATGATCGCCGGCCGTCCACGACGGGCAATGCCGGCTTTCTCGCGGCCAATGCTATCGCGATCGGGACCTAGCCATTCCACGTGATCCAGATCCACCGTGGTGACGATCACCGCGTCAGCATCTACCAGATTGACGGCGTCGAGACGACCGCCCAGCCCGACCTCCAATACCGCCACGTCGAGATCGGCGCGTGCGAACAAATCGAACGCCGCCAGCGTGCCGAATTCGAAATAGGTCAGGGAGATATCGCCACGCGCGAGCTCGATGCGTTCGAAGCTTTCGACCAGGGATGTGTCATCGACGTCAGCACCCTCGATACGGATACGCTCGTTGTAGCGTGTGAGATGGGGTGAGGTGTAGCACCCCACGCGCTGGCCAGCCGCCGCCAGCATGGCTTCCAGGAAGGCGACGGTTGAACCTTTGCCGTTGGTGCCACCCACGGTGATCACGCTTCGCGCCAATCGGGGCGCCCCCATGCGCTGCCACACCTGGCGCACCCGGTCTAAACCAAGATCAACACCCAGCGCATGAAGACGCTGCTGGTATTCCAGCCATTCGGCAAGATTGGTGGGCTTCAACGCAAGACTCCGGGTGTCGGGCTCGCGCACCATAAGGGCGGCGGCGTTTTCACACAATCCTTGACGGAATCGCCGCAACCACGCAGCGCGGGCAACGCTGTAGCGTGCCCGCCTGCCGCTCGATCGCCATCCTTTCCAGCTGGCTCAGCCGAGCAGATGCATCCCAGTCGCGTGCAACGCCCAGTACATGGCGAACACTGTCCAAAATGTGCGTTTCAGCGCCTTGCCCGCCAGGAATGCCGCCGCCAGCCCGATCAGCCAGGGCATGTATTTGTCCAGTGTGCTGCGCGTATCGTTGATGGTGCTCATGATCGGATCCTCCCGCACCTCTCTGGTGCGGGAGAGATCATCCGCCCAGGCTTGCGCACACGGCAGGCGCAGCCGTCACCGATCGCATCTGACAGACGTCACGCGCCTTTGTCCAACAGCGGCTTCAACAGATCGAGCGGCAGCGGAAACACGATCGTGTTCGACTGTCCGACGCTCGCCATGCTGGCCAGTGTCTGCAAATAGCGCAGCGACAACGCCTGCGGTTGTTGCGCCAGCATCGCCGCCGCATCGCGCAGCTTTTCCGACGCCTGCAGCTCGCCTTCGGCATGAATCACCTTGGCACGCCGCTCACGCTCGGCTTCCGCTTGCCTGGCGATCGCGCGCACCATCGTCTCATTGAGATCTACGTCCTTGATCTCGACATTGGTGATCTTGATACCCCACGGATCCGTTGCCTCATCCAGAACCTGCTGCAAACTGCGATTGATCGAATCGCGCTGCGAAAGAATTTCATCCAGCTCGTGCTGGCCGAGCACCGAACGCAAACGGGTCTGCGATAGCTGACTGGTGGCCTGGAAAAAGTCCGCCACATTCAATATCGATTTGTCCGGCTCCATCACGCGGAAATACACCACCGCGTTGACGCGCACCGAAACGTTATCGCGCGAGATGACGTCTTGCGGCGGCACATCCATCACCGTCACACGCAGATCCACCCGGCTCATCCGCTGCACCATCGGCACCAGGATCACCAGGCCAGGCCCCTTGATACCGGTGTAACGCCCCAGGGTCAGGATCACGCCACGCTGGTATTCCGGCAACACCTTGATCGACGAAAACAGCAGCGCGATCACAAACAGTACGACGACACCCACAAAACCCATCATGAAGACTCTCCTTCGCTGAAACCTTCAGCATCTACCCGTAACAGCAACCCCTGACGGGCGATCACACGGACTCGCGCCCCCGCGGGAAGCGCCTGATGACTATGCACGCGCCAGCGCTCGCCACCGATGCGGGCCCAGCTTTCACCGCCTGCTGCCACCGCTTCGAGCAATTCGCCTGTGTTTTTCAGCATACGCTCGTCACTTTCTACTGTGCGGGCACGCCGTGCCCGCATCACCAGCCGCAGCAATCCGGCCAGTATGACGACCGCACAAAAGCCGACGCCTGCAATAACCCCTACGTCGACGGCGTAGCCGGGCACATCCCGGCGAAACAACATGACCGATCCCAACATGAAGGCGACCACGCCGCCCATGCCAAGCACACCCGCCGTCGGCAGGAACGCCTCGGCCAGCAGCAAAGCGATACCCAATGCCATGAGGGTCAGCCCGGCATAACTCACCGGCAACAGATGCAAGGCATACAAGCCGATCAACAGGCAGATGCTTCCACTCACGCCGGGGAAAAACGACCCAGGATGAAACGCTTCCAGGATCAACCCATAGATGCCCGCCAGAAGCAGCACGTAGGCGATCGTCGGATTGGTAATGACGCCAAGAAAACGCGCGCGCCAGTTCGGCAGATAGTCCCGCACTGGCAAGCCACGCACGGCGAGCGTGACGGTGCCGCCGTTGACACGCACCGTACGACCATCCGCTTGCGCCAGCAGATCGTCCGTATTGGCAGCGACAAAGTCGATCACATGTTGCGTTGCCGCTTCGCTTGCTGTCAGCGTCGCCGCGCCGCGCACGGCCTGCTCCGCCCAGGCCGCGTTCCGGCCATGCATCTGCGCTAGCGAACGGATGGTCGCAATCGCGTCATTGAGCACTTTCTGCGCTTCGGCATCCGTGGCCGCATGTCCTTCGGCACCCTGCTCCACCGATTTGCCCGGAGCCGGCGAAACCACGCCAAGCTCGACCGGCGTGGCAGCGCCCAAATGGGTGGCGGGCGCCATCACCGCCAACGGACATGCATAAAGAATGTAAGTGCCTGCGGACGCCGCGCGTGCGCCAGGGGGCGCAACATAACCGAGCACAGGAACGCGGGAAGCGAGAATCTCCGCGACGATGTCGCGCATCGATTCGAGCAAACCGCCCGGCGTGTCCATTTGCAGCACGATGGCCGTTGCCCCATCGCGTCCTGCCTGGCGGATCGCGTCATCGACGTACTCGGCGGCGGCCGGCCCGATCGGACCGATCAACTGCACTCGCGCGACAAATGCAGCGCTCCTTGCAGGTGCAGTCGGCGCTTCGGATGCCACGCGCGTCCACATCAATGCCATAACCGCACATGCGGCGGCGCCCCATACCATCCATCCTCTCCGTGACATGTCGCGGCCTCCTCGGCCCCATGCGCACCACGCAACCGCCGTAAGTGGCAGCTACAGAGGAGAGTTTACGCTTGCGGGCCAGGCTGTGCCCTTGTCGCGCGAAACGGCGAAAACCTGGGCCGCACAGCGAGACCATCGGTGGGATATCTCGCTGCACCTTCTTCGCATCTTTTGTCAGTGGCCTACGTAATCCACGCGCCAGATGGAATTCGATCCATCGTCCGTGACCAGCAACGAGCCATCGGGAGCCGTCGCCACGCTTACCGGCCGTCCCCACACACGCCCATCCGGCAAGACGAAACCGGTCAGGAAATCCTCGTATTCGCCGCTGGCCTTGCCGGTGTGATGTCGCGGAATGCGGATGACTTCATAGCCCACGCGCGTCGCCTTGTTCCAGGAGCCATGTTCGGCCGCGAACAAGTCGCCGTCGTATTCCTTCGGGAAGCGGCTGGCTTCATAGAAGGTGATTTGCAGGGAAGCGTTGTGCGGCTGCAGCAGCACGTCCGGCGTAATCACTTTGTCCTTTAGCTCAGGATGCTTGCCCTCGTGACGTGGATCCTGATGTCCCCCCATGTACCACCACGGCCAGCCGTAGAAGCCGCCCTTGCGCACGGAAGTAATGTAGTCGGGCACCAGGTTGTCGCCCAATCCATCACGTTCGTTGACGGTGGTCCACAACTGTCCGCTCTTTGGATCGACCGCAATGCCCGATGGATTGCGTATCCCCCATGCGTAAATACGCATGTGCGAACCGTCCGGATCGAAGGCCAGGATGTCGGCGCGATCTTTCTCGGCCGGCGAGGTATCCGGATCGTTGACGTTGGAAGCCGAACCGACCGAAACGAACAGGGTCTTGCTGTCCAGCGAAAACGCCAGGTCGCGCGTCCAATGTCCTTCGCCGTGCGGCAAGTCCGCAATATGTTCGGCCGCGCCTCGCGCCTTCAGGTCGCCGTTCCGATAAGGGAAGCGCAGCACCGCATCCGTGTCACCGATGTACACCCATTGCGGGTGGGGCCCACGCGGATAGAACGCGATGCCGTAAGGTCGATTGAGATGCGTGGCGAATACTGATGTCTGCTGCGGTTTGCCATCCGCCGTCATGCCGCGAAACACGCGAATCTGGCCAGAGCCGCTTTCCGCGACGAACATGTCGCCATTCGGCGCCTTGCGAATCACACGCGGCGTATCCAACCCTTCCGCATACAAATTGACCTTGAAGCCCGGCAGCGCCTTGGGCATGACACCAACGGGACGCGGACTGATCTCGGGACCATTGCTCGCCGAGTGGGTGGCGTAAGGTGCGGGCAGATCATTCACCGTGATCTTGCGCACTTTGCCGGGTGCCTCGTAGCGGAAATCAGTGAACGGCGCAGTGGGGGGCGGCGCGGTAATCGGCGAACCCATGGCGGTGTTCTCCGCGACTGGGGCAGGCTTCACTTTGGACATCACCTTCAAATACGACACGATCTGCCAGCGCTGCTGTTCCGGCAACGAGGCCCACGAAGGCATGCCGTTGGCGACCGACCCTTGCGTGATGAACCAGAACACGGACCCATCCGTGGCCTGCTGCGTAGGTCCTTGCGCCAATGCTGGAATATTGCCGCTGCCTTGCCCACGCAGACCATGGCAGCTGGCGCAATGTTCGGCATACAAGGTGGCGCCTGCATGAATCGCAGCCTGGCCGTGATAGGGATTGGCCTGTGAAGAGGCCGTGCTCGGCGCGCCGTGAAACCCCTGCGTATCGGCTGCTCCGCTGATGCCCGTCGCCAGCACACCAAGGCCACCGGCCAGGGTGAGCCACGCCAATCCGGGCCGTGCCAAAGAATGCTTTGCCATGAGCTGCTCCCATTCGAAACCATCAAGACGCCACGGTACCCACCCCTCGGCACACATAGCAGTTCGAAGCAGATTGTCAGCGCTTCGATGTCACAGTTGGATGCACGATGCTACGCAAAACTTGCCCGATTACCTGGCCAGCCGTGCTCATTTCGATTTGCTGCTCTTGTCCTTCGCAGCGCGCCCCTTGCTCTTGGAAGTCGCCTTTGCAGTGCCGCGTTTGCGCGGCGACAACCTCGGCGGCCGAGTCTCGCTCGTGGCAGCTTTGAGACGTTTCTCATAGCGCTCGACGAATTGCGGGAAACTGATGTCATAGACCGAGCAGAATTCACGCACTTGCAACAAATCGATACCGCGCCGCCCGACCTCGACCGCGGAAACATACGTCTGCGGACGCCCCAACGCCTGCGCGACCTCGGTCTGCGACAAATCCGCCTGCAGCCGCAAATCGCACAGCAGCGTCACCAATTCCCGATGCTCCGGGGAGTGTATGGACTTCCTCTTCATCATCGCTCTCTGTAGGCGAGCGATGACGTTATTATCCGATTTATGGATACGCGAAATTCGTCTTTTTACTCGTTTTCCGTCTGACGGAAAAGTCTAGACTGGGCCCATCGCAAACCCTTGCATGGAGACCACCGTGGCAGGAAATCCACATAACCCCTCCCCAGCCCGCTTGAACCCCTGCTATCACATCGCCGGCGAGCAATATCAGGTGCTCTGCCAGATCCGGAACGAATTGCGCCTGCTGTCCGCTTTCGCCACCCGCCGCGCCACCCACGAACCCGCACAGGCCGATCACCACACCAAGCTCTCTCGCTGCTTCGGCAGCCTGGCGCGCCGGCTGGATAGCATCGTAGGCTCGATGGATCAGGCCGGGGCCGATACAACGACCGATGACGAATTTCCCCATGGAGACCATTCGGGGTCTTAGGCGCAACGGAGTCGCCTGACCTGCAGGGTTTCCCGACATTGAGGTCAGGCGCTCAGGCCTCGGAATCGTCGTCCGGCTCGATATCGATGTCGTGGAAATAGCGGTCGATCAAGGCTTTCGCTTCAGCTTCCCAATGCTCGGGGCCACCCGTTGCGATCACGTGGCGACGAGGGTCATCGGGGAAGAAGATGAGCCCGCTGCGGGAGTCGTTGCCACCGTTGTATTCGTGCTCGAACTTGATACCGCGATATTCGCCAAACTGCTGATCCGAACGCATGTCGCACTCTCGCCCATGGACTTCAATCCACGGAGTGTAAGAGAACCCACACCCTCGATTGAAATGACGCGCCATCTTTCAGCAGGCGCCCCATGCGGCCCGGGTACAGTTCAAAAAGAAGTGTGCCGCTGTGCCCGGGTGACACGGGGTGCCCGTGGACGATGGTCAGAAACTGACACGCTGAGTACACCCAGGACAACGCCGAGCAGCGCCAAGCCCACTCCGCTCGGAAGCTCCGACAACAAACGCGCAAGCTTGGCCGCGCCATACCAGGAGTGCGGATTGTTCACAAAGGCGCACGCTCCCGGACAGACATTGCCGATCCAGGCCATCACCGGCGGCTGATGGGTCCAATATCCATCATGCAGCCATTTCAAGCACTGAAAACCAAACCAGAGTGCAGCGGCCATGTTCAACATCACGGCCCCCAGCCACAGCAAAAACGCGACCGCCTCCTTGGCCAGTTCATCGAAGCGCATCATCTTCATGGCTACCTACCTGCGGGTACTCAAGACCTGCCGGAAATCATGCATATCTCATGCCCGTCCTACCTCGCAGGATTTTTTTACCCCGGCGGCGCCCGTCCGCGATGCGAGCGCCGTTTTCTTTCATGCGCGCTCAGTGATCGTGGTTACAACGGTGGATCGCCTCACTGCGCGCCCGATCGTATTCCGACTGGCTCATGGCCCCCGTGTTCAAGGCGTTTTGCAGATCCGTCAGCTGTTTGCCGCACGAGTCTTCGTTTTTCACGATGGTCTTCGAACCGCCGCACGCAGCAAGAGCCACGCAGGTAACGATCATCATGCTTGCAAGCATTGGTTTGATCATGTCGCAACTCCCGAAGCAGCAGGTGTGGCATCGATCGTAAAGCCGCGCGACCAATGTGCGCTGACTGGGCGAACTGACAGATCTCGCTTTCACTATCTGGCGACTGCTCGTTGACGCCCGCCTCGCAAAGCATATGGACCGCGCTATCCGCTGCTGCGTTACCCCGGGGAGATGCATGACTTCGCCGACGTCCTCTCAAGTCAGTGCGCCATTGGCCGATAGCTTGCCAGCGGACCTCATGCTCCTACCAGGGCAGCCGCTACACGCTTCCACAGGGGATTGAGCCATGACCACCTCGGTCATCCAAGAACTGATGCTGCACAACCTCACTTGTCCGCAATGCCGTGCCAGTGAACCGTGTCTGGTTGCCGAACATATTGAAGACAGCTGGCCGCGGCGCGTCGCCTTCGAGGCGGCCGAAAGCCTGCAGAAAATCACCGCACTGGAAGAAAACCCGCAGGCAGCATCCGCCTGACGCGGGCAGGACCGGCGATTCGTGCATAGACGTCATCGGCTTCTCTGATGATGTTGCCTCGCGTCTGCTCAAAAAGGATGGACCGCTGTGCAAACCCCATCCCTCATCCAGGGAGAAGCCCGAGGCGAGAGACACACTCGTCACGGTGCTTCTATCTCACGCACTCAACACGTGCCATCTGTGCCAGATGCGCGACTATCCGCCTGCATCCCACACCCCACCCAATGCCTTGATCAAGCGCACATCGGCCTCAAGCCGACGGCGCGACAGATCGACCTGGCTGCGAAGCTGGGTGAGATTGACGCTCTGCGTGGACATCACTTCGAGGTAGTCCGTCGCACCATCCTGATAGCGCGTCATCGCCAGTTGTGCGGCAAGCGTGGAAGCATCGACCGCATGCTGCTGCGTGATGGCTTCACTGGCCAATACATGCAGGGATGACAAATTGTCTTCCACGTCCTGGAACGCACTGAGCACCGTCTGGCGGTAATCGGCCGCCGCTCCCTCTTCGGCAGCCTGCGCAGCCGACAATTGCTCCCGTCGGCGACCGCCATCGAACAACGTGCCGACCAGTGCAGGTCCGATCGCCCAGAAGCGGCTCGGCAACATCGCCCACTGCGTAAATTTTGATGATTCGAATCCGCCGGTCGCAGAAAGCACCAGATCAGGGAAAAATGCTGACGTCGCCTCGCCGACATCGGCATTAGCCGCCGCGACGCGACGTTCCGCCGCTGCGATGTCCGGACGGCGTTCCAGCAGTGTCGAAGGCACGCCTGCGGGAATCTGCGGCAGCGGCAGGGATGTCGCATCCGGTGCAAGCGTGACATCCGCCGGCGGCACGCCCATCAGCACGGCTATGGCGTGCTCATACTGCGCGCGCGCCTCGCCGAGATCGATAAGCTGCGCCTTGGCGACATCCAGTTGCGTCTGCGCTTCGGCCAGATCCGATTGCGAAGCAATGCCGCCATCGAAGCGTGTCTGCACCAATGATCGCGCCTGTGTGTAATCGGCCACCATCTGCTGCATCAGTGCGGTTTCCGCATCCAGCTCGCGCAGGTCGATGTAGTCCAGCGCGAGCTCCGCGTGCATGCTCAAACTGACCGATGCCAGATCGGCTTCGCTCGCCTGCGCGCGGGCGCTGGCTGCATCAACCTCATGCCCGATGCGATCGAACAGATCCGGTTCCCACGAAGCCGTGATACCTGCGGCATAGTCTTGCACCGTACGTCCGGCCAATGACCGCCCCACCACATTTTGCGAGGTGTGACTGACGTTCGCGCCAGCCCCGGCCGTCACGAACGGCATATACGAAGACCTCGCCACGCCAACCATCGCCCTCGCCTGCTGCAGGTCGGCCACGCTCTTCTTGATCGTCTGGTTACCGAGGGTGACCTTGGCTTCGAGCTGGTCCAGCGTGGCATCGTCGAACACCTTCCACCACATGCCGCGGCTTGCATCGTCCTTAGGCTGTGCAGCCACCCATCCCGGGGCGATCCGTCGGGGATCGTTAGCTTCCTTGTAATGCTGGGGCACGCTGATTGAAGGACGCACATAAGCCGGCCCCGGCGTGCATCCCGCCATCAATCCAAGGCTCACGCCTGCCAGCAAAGTAGAAGCGATTTTCAGTGGACGGCTGCACGTACGCATTATTGTCTCCGCGCGACTCAGACCGGCGTGGCCGGATGACGATTGATGTGCACCGTCTGTCCTGCGCTGATCGCATCGCTGGGATTGACGATTACCTGCTCATCACCCTGCAGGCCGCTACCAATCTCCACGCGCATACCGAAATCGCGACCCAGCGTCACCGTGCGCAATTGCACGACACCTTGCGCATCGACCACAGCCACTTGCACACCCTGCGGCCGGAACAGCAGCGCATTGGTCGGCAACGACAAGCCGGGATGATCGGTTTGCAGCATCAATCTGACTTGCGCAAATGCGCCGGGCATTAGCGTGCCATCCGGATTATCCAGATCGACCTCCACACGCAGTGTGCGACTGGCTGGATCGATCGCTCCGGAAGTACGCGCAACCGTTCCGGAAAACGAACGTCCAGGAAACTGCGGCAGCGTCAACGTCGCCCTTGTACCTGGCACGACATGCGCGGCATCCTCCTGCGGCACGTTCACGAATACACGCAAGCGATCCGTCTCCGCCAAGGCAAACAACGCTGCCGGCGCACCGCCGTTCCCAGCGTCGATCAGCGCACCTGTATCGATATTGCGTACCGTGATCACACCCTTGAACGGCGCATACACCTTTTCGAACGACTGCAATTGTTCCAGTCGGGTAACGTTTGCCTGCGCAGCGGCCCATGTCGCCTGCTTGGCCTTCATGATGCTCACGTTCTCCTGCGCAGACTGCCGCGACACCGCGTTGCGCTTGAGCATTTCCTGCCAGCGCGCCGCCGTGATCTTCGCAATCTGGTAATTGGCCGATGCCATGGCAGCGTCCGAACGGGCTTGTGCGAGTTCGGCATCCACTTCCGGCGATTCGATCTCTGCCAACAGCTGCCCCGCTTGCACATACGTGCCGATATCGGTGTACCAGCGACGCAGATATCCACTGGTGCGCGCATAAATACGCGCCTCTTGATACGCCTCGATCTCGCCCGGCAGTACCAGCGCCTGCTGCGCGGGCGCGCGTGTCGGCGCGACAACCGAAACGGTCGGCTCGCTCAGCAACGCCGTTTGCCGCGAAACACTGGAATGCGCGGTCAGGCGAGGCAAGCCGCCGATAGCCAAGGCGGCGCATACCATCGCCGCAGGCACCCACAACAGTCGTCGTGAACGGGTGGCGTGAATCGTGGAATCAACAGTAGACATGAGCTTGCTCCAATCAGGTCGCTGCAGGCACGGATGCAGAGGCGTCGGAATCACCCGCCGGATGGCGTGCGCGAAACCAGGTATGCACGGCGGCGAACGCCACCGGCACGAACACCAGGGTCGCCACAGTTCCAAACATCAGTCCGCCGATCACGGCACGCCCCAGCGGCGCGTTCTGTTCACCGCCGTCGCCCAGTCCTAGCGCCATCGGCAACATGCCAATCAGCATCGCCAGCGCCGTCATCAATACGGGACGAAAACGGCTGCCGCCTGCATCGAGCGCGGCCTGCAGTGGCATGGCGCCCTGCGCCAGACGATCACGCGCAAAACTTACGACCAGGATGCTATTAGCGGTGGCGATGCCGATACACATGATCGCCCCCGTCAATGCTGGCACGCTTACCGTCGTGCGCGTGACGAACAGCATCCAGGTGATGCCGGCCAAGGCACCCGGCAAGCCGCTGATGATCACCAAGGGATCGGTCCACGATTGAAAGTTGACCACCATCAAGGCGTAGACCAGCACCACCGCAAACACAAGCCCCATCAGCAGTCCCGAGAACGAGGACTGCATGGTCTGCACTTCGCCACGCACCACGATGCTTGAACCCGGCGGCAACTGCATGCGCGCCCGCTTGACCAGGCGATCCACATCGCTGGCCACCGCACCGAGATCGCGGCCCTGCACACCGGCAAACACATCGATCACCGGCTGCACGTTGTAGTGCGATACCACCGCATCCTGCGAAGTGCGCGACAGCGTGCTGAGCGAACCAAGAATCGGCAGCACCCTGCCCTGTAGCGGTGCATCGACAGCCGAAGCGCGACTCAGCGGGATATTGCTGAGCGCCTGCAATGAATCGATGGTGTACTGCGGCGACTCGGTCATGAGCGGATAGCTCACGCCGTTCTTGGGATTGAGCCAGAAATTGGGCGACGTCTGCGAGCTGCCGGACAACGCGATCAACACATCCTGGGCAATCGTGCGCTGCGGGAAGCCGGCCTCGATCGCTTTGACCCGATCCACATCCACATGGATCGCCGGCGCGTCGTCCGGCTGCTGGATGCGCGGATCGACCAGGCCCGGCACGTTGCGGAATGCGCTCAGCAGCGATTCCGCGATCTTGCGATTCCCGGCCTTGGCGTTGCCGACCACCTGCACATCGATCGGCGACGGCAAACCGAAATCCAAGGTCTGGCTGATGATGTCCGCCGGCAGGAACGAGAACGTGACACCCGGGAAATCCTGATTGAGGCGATCGCGCAATAGCGTCACGTAAGTATCGGTCGGCCGGTGACCCGCCTTCAGGCTGATCAGAATATCGGCATCGGACGAACCCACCGGCAAGGACGAGTCGTAAGTCATGTTGATGCCACTGATCGGCAAACCAATGTTGTCCAACACCGTGCCGAGTTCGGATGGCGGGATCAGGCTGCGTATGCGTCGCTCCACCACATCCACCAAACGTGCAGTCTGCTCGATGCGCGTGCCGGTACGCGCACGCAGATGCAAGCGAATGGCGCCGGTGTCGGAGGTGGGAAAGAAATCCCTGCCCAGCACCGGAATCAACAACAGCGAGCCAGCGCACACGACAGCGAAGGTCAAGGCCACGCGCTTGGGCTGGGCGACGGCCTTGCCAAGAAAAATCTGATACCTGATATGCAGCGCTTCGAAGCCCTGTTCAAAGCGCTGCTGGAACCGACGCAGTGCGGCGAAGCGCCCTTGCCCATCATCGGTGTCGCTCGATTCGCGCTTGAGCATATACATCGCCAAGGTCGGGATCAGCGTGCGCGAAAAGAAGTACGAAGCCAGCATCGCGAACACCACCGCTTCGGCCAACGGCACGAACAGATAACGTGCCACACCAGACAGCAGGAACATCGGCAGAAACACGATGCAGATCGATAGCGTCGACACGAGCGTAGGCAAGGCGATTTGCGCGGAAGCATCGATGATGGCATCCATCAGTGGCCTACCCATCTCGCGATGGTGGCTGATCGCTTCGATCGCCACGGTCGCGTCGTCCACCAGGATACCCACCGCCAGCGCGAGGCCGCCGAGCGTCATGATGTTGATAGTCTGGCCCAGTGCCGACAACGCGATCAGCGACGACATCACCGACAGCGGAATAGTGATGGCGATAATCAAGGTCGAACGCCAGCTGCCCAGGAACAGCAGAATCATCATCGCCGTCAGCCCGGCCGCGATCAGCCCTTCGCGCACCACGCCCGACACAGCCGCGCTGACAAACACCGATTGATCGGAAACCGGCTTGATCTGCAGCGCCTTGGGCAAGCCAGCCGCAATCGCCGGCAGCATGCGCTTGACGTTGCGGATGATATCCAGCGTCGACGCATCCCCGCTCTTCTCGATCTGCAGCAACGCAGAACGCGTGCCGTTCACACGCACGATATTGGTTTGCGGCGCAAAGCCGTCCCGTACGGTTGCCACGTCATGCAGATAGATCACGCCGCCCGGCGTGGCTTTCACCGGCATCATGTTCAACCCTGCCACGGAAGCCGGACTGCCGTTCATGGTGACGTTGTACTCCAGCGCGCCGATCTTGGCGGTGCCGCCAGGCAGGATCAGGTTCTGCGCATTCACCGCATTGACGATATCGAGCGGCGACAGACCGCGCGCTTGCATCGCCTGCGTGTTGATATCGACCATGATCTGCCGCACCTTGCCGCCGAACGGCAACGGAATGGCGGCACCCTGCACGGTGGCCAGCCGCGTGCGGATGAAGTTATTGCCCAGATCGTAAAGCTGCTGCTCGGACAGCGTATGGCTGGAAAGCGCCAGCTGCAGGATCGGCACCGTGGAGGCGTTGTAGGCAATCACCAGCGGCGGCAGAGTTCCCGGCGGTAACACGCGGAGAATCGATTGCGCGCTCGACGCCGCTTCCGCAATCGCACGATTGATGTCCGCGCCTTGGTGGAAATACACCTTGACCACCGCCACGCCATTCACGGTTTGTGACTCGACGTGCTCGATGTTGTCGACGTCGGAAGTCAGCGCACGCTCGTAGGGCGTGGTGATGCGATTGGCCATATCATCGGCCGAGAAACCGTTGTACGACCACACGATGCTCAGCACCGGGATATTGATGTTCGGGAAGATGTCGGTCGGCGTGCGCAGAATCATCAGCGGCCCGATGAGGGCCAACAGCAAGGCCAAGACGATGAAGGTGTATGGCCGACGCAAGGCCAAATGAACGATCCACATATCCAACCCCGCTGCCGGCACTGGAGCATCCAGCGCTTCTGATGCTCGATCTGCCTGGATGGCATGAAGGCGGCTCGCCATGGGACAGATCGTCCGAGCATGCCTGGCAGGCTAAGCGCCGAGCGCTTGCCGGGTACTGACGAGGTCCTGACGATTTTGTAATCGCAGCCGCTGCGCCGCGTGGCTATGATCCCTCCGTACACAGGTGAGAATGGCCATGCGTCTGCTTGTCATCGAAGACGAAAAGAAAGCCGGCGAGTACCTCAAGAAAGGGCTCGAAGAATCCGGCTATACCGTCGATATCGCCTGCAACGGCATCGACGGCTTGCACCTGGCCCTGGAAGAGGACTATGCACTCATCGTGCTCGACGTGATGCTGCCAGGCATCGACGGTTGGGAGGTACTGAGACGGCTGCGGGCCAAGAAAGACACAGCCGTGCTTTTCCTCACCGCCATGGACGAACTCGAAGAACGCGTGAAAGGGCTGGAGCTTGGCGGCGACGATTATCTGGTCAAGCCGTTCGCCTTCGTCGAGCTGCTCGCGCGTATTCGCACCCTGCTGCGGCGTGGACCGCCCAGGGACGTGGAACACATGCACATCGGCGACCTGGAAATCGATGCCATTCGCCGCCGCGTGCGCCGCGCCGGCCAGCGCATCGACCTCACGCCGCGCGAGTTTTCATTGCTGCAGTTATTGGCCCGCCGGCGTGGCGAGGTATTGAGCCGCACGCAGATCGCCTCCTACGTGTGGGATATGAATTTCGACAGCGACACCAACGTCGTGGAAGTGGCGATCCGCCGGCTGCGTGCCAAGATCGATGACGGCCATGACCTCAAATTGATCCATACCGTGCGCGGCATGGGTTACGTGCTCGATCTGGAGCACGAGGAACCGTGATGCTGCGCTTGTCGCTCACGGCCCGCCTGACCGCCACCTTCGTGGTGATCACGGTGATCTGTTTCAGCACGGTGGGCTTTCTATTATTCAAAGTGGTATCGCGACGCGTCTATGTGCAGGACCAGACCAATATCGTGCTCAACGCGCGCCATCTGCGCCGGCTGGCTTCCGAGTTCGATGCCATCAGCGATCTTTCCGCACACAAGGAGCGGCTGATCTATCTGGTGCTCGGCGACAAAGCCAATGCCTTGCAAGTCACTGACGATAACGGCCGCCCCCTCATCGACTACGACCCCCAAGGCTATCGGGTAATGGCCCAGCCGGCCGTGCCGTGGAATCAACGCATCGTCGCGGCAGACGTCCAATCCTGGCAGGACGATCATGGCAACGAGATCCGCGGCACCGCGACCACCGCACGACTGAAAGACGGCAAGCTGGTGACCATTGCCGTGGCGCGCTCCCTCGCGGATCGCGCCATCCTGCTCGACAAATACCGGCGCGATGTCTCACTGGCCCTGCTGGCGGGTCTGCTGGTCGCCTGCGCATTGAGCTATCTGCTGGTACGGCAAGCGCTGCGGCCGCTGAGGAACATGGCCGAAAGCGCCGCCGCCATCACCGCGCAACGCCTTAGTTCGCGTATCCCCCTGGAGAATGCACCGGCCGAATTGCATGACCTGGCGGTTTCCTTGAACGACATGCTGGCCCGCCTCGAACAAGGCTTCGCGCGCGTATGGCAGTTCACGGTGGATCTGGCGCATGACCTGCGCACCCCGATCGGCAATCTTCGCGGCGCCAACGAGGTTGCACTGAACCGTCATCGCTCCGTGGCCGAATACGAAACGCTGCTCGGTTCCAATATCGAGGAATGCGACCGGGTCAGCCGCACCATCGAAAGCGTGCTGTTTCTGGCCCGCGCAGAGAGCCCGCAATTCGCGTTGCAACGTTCCGTGCTCGATACCGCACAGGAGCTGCAACGGATCGCCGACTACTTCGAGGGCATTTCCTCCGAAGCCGGCGTAAATGTCGTCATTGACGCCGTAGCATCGATCTATGCCGACCGCGATCTATTCCGCCGGGCTGTCAGCAATCTGCTCTCCAATGCATTGCGTTACACGCCGGCCGGCGAAACCATCCACCTGCGCGCCACGACCAGCGAACGAGGGGTGGAGGTCGTGGTAGAAAACCCCGGCCGTGGCATCGCGCCGGAGCATCTCGACAAGCTGTTCGACCGCTTCTATCGCGCCGACCGCTCACGCAGCGATTCGGCCAACTCCACTGGCTTGGGTTTGTCGATCGTCAAGAGCATCATGGAGCTGCACGGCGGCACGGTGGGCGTAGAGAGCGGGTCCCGCACTACGCGTTTCACCCTGCGCTTCCCTCGTATCGCCGGTCCGGGGTAACGCATCAAAAACGGCCTGCGCAGTAATGCCAACTGTGGGTTTTCCATCATGAGCGACAAAATCAAAGTTCCTGGCGTGAGCACCTATCAAGGACCGGCCGGCGGCTGGGGCGCGCTGCGTGCCGTCGCCAAAGCTGTGGGCGGCCAGATGGCGGTCGGCCGCGAGGCGCTCGCGCTTCGCCGCGTCAACCAGCCGGCCGGCTTCGATTGCCCCGGCTGTGCATGGCCGGACCCCAGGCACACCAGCTCGTTCGAGTTCTGCGAGAACGGCGCCAAGGCGGTGTCGTGGGAAGCCACCTCAAAACGCGTGCGGCCCGAGTTCTTCGCCAAGAACACCGTTACCTCACTGTGGGATCTCAGCGACTACGCGCTGGAAAGTCTCGGCCGCATCACGCATCCCATGGCTTATGACGCCGCCAGCGATACCTACGTGCCGATCGCATGGGATGAAGCCATGCAGCGTATCGGGCAAGCCCTGCGCGCCCTGCCCGATCCACGCACGGCCGAGTTCTATACGTCCGGGCGCGCGTCCAATGAAGCGGCCTTTCTCTACCAGATCTTCGTGCGCGAATACGGTTCGAACAATTTCCCCGACTGCTCGAACATGTGCCACGAGGCTACCAGCGTCGGCCTTCCTCAATCGATCGGTGTCGGCAAAGGCACGGTCACGCTGGAAGATTTCGACCATTGCGACGCCC
Organism: Dyella sp. SYSU CM1112; assembly: GCF_058216415.1. Classification (NCBI taxonomy): domain Bacteria; kingdom Pseudomonadati; phylum Pseudomonadota; class Gammaproteobacteria; order Lysobacterales; family Rhodanobacteraceae; genus Dyella; species Dyella sp. SYSU CM1112. Next base: position 49,134 of record NZ_JBZEGI010000021.1, read on the forward strand.
TGTTCTGCATCGGCCACAACCCCGGCACCAACCATCCGCGCATGCTCGCCACCTTGCGCGAAGTGTCCAAGCGCGGCGTGCCGATCATCGCCGTGAATCCGTTGCCCGAGCGTGGCCTGGAACGCTTCACCTCACCGCAAGATCCGCTGGAGATGGTCGCCGGCATCGCCACGCCGCTCGCCTCCACTTATTACCAGATCAAATCCGGCGGCGACCTCGCCTTTCTCAAAGGCATGATGAAATGGCTGTTCGAGCAGGACGAACACGACGTCGCCAACGGTGGTAGCGGTCTGCTCGATCATGACTTCATCCGCGAACACACCGTCGGCATCGAGGCGCTAAAAGCCGATATCGCCGCCACCACGTGGGACGACATCACTCGCAAGACCAGCCTGTCACGCGCGGAGATCGAAGCCGCCGCGCAGATCTACGGCAAAGCCCAGCGCGTGATCGTCTGCTACGGCATGGGCATCACCCAGCACGCCCACGGCACCGAGAACGTGCAGCAGATCGCCAATCTGCTGATGCTTCGCGGCAACATCGGGCGCTCCGGCGCAGGCATCTGCCCGCTGCGCGGCCACTCCAATGTGCAAGGCAACCGCACGGTCGGCATCACCGAAAAACCCAACGATGCATTGGTCGCCGGCATCGAACGCGCCTTTGGTTTTACAGCGCCGAAAGAACATGGGCACGACGCCGTGCGTGCGATCCAGGCGATCCGCGACGGTCAGTCCAAAGCCTTGATCTGCCTTGGCGGCAACCTCGCCGTAGCAATGTCCGATCCGGAAGCCACGTTTGCCGCCATGCGTAATCTCGACCTGGCCGTACACATCACCACCAAGCTCAATCGCTCGCACCTGATCATCGGCAAGCAATCCATCATCCTGCCTTGCCTTGGTCGTACCGAACTCGACATGCAGGCCGAGGGACCGCAATCCATCACCGTGGAAGACTCCATGTCCATGGTGCACGCCTCCTCCGGCGGGCTTGAGCCCGCTTCCGAACACCTGCGTTCCGAACCGTGGATCGTGGCGCATATCGCCAAAGCCACCTTGCCGAACACACGCGTGGACTGGGATGGATTGATCGCCAATTACGACCGCATCCGCGAAAAAATCGAAATCGTCTATCCCGATTTCTTCGACTACAACCAACGCATTCGCGCACCCGGCGGATTCCGCCTGTACATCGCCGCCTCCGAACGGCATTGGGCCACGCCGGACGGTAAAGCCCATTTCCTGATCGCCCGCGGCGTCAGCGAAGATCCACAACTCCCCGCCCAACATCTCACCCTCACCACCATCCGCTCGCACGACCAGTACAACACCACCATCTACAGCTTGAACGACCGCTACCGCGGCATCACCGGACGTCGCGACGTCGTGTTCATCAACCCGGACGACCTGAAAACCTACGGACTGCAACACGGCGACCGCATCGACGTCGAAGTCGTCGGCCCCACCGCCAAAGACAACCAAGGCAACGCACGCGCCGTGCGTGGATTCATCGCCGTCTCCTATCCCATTGCCGCAGGCACCGTCGCCATCTACTACCCCGAAGGCAACTGCCTCGTCGGTCTCGACAGCTTCGATCAGGAATCGGGGACACCATCGTACAAGTCTGTGCCGATTGCGTTGCGAGGGTCGAAGATCGGGGCAGTTCCGGTGGATGCTTGAAAAGAGGTCGCGATAAGGGGCCTATGTTGTGCGTACCATTCAAAGCTATTGCGGCGCGAAAGTAAGCTGACCGCTAGCTGGTGTCCCCCATCCTGTAGAGACGACTACCGTGTAAGTGCCGCTTACTGGCAAGTTCCGCAAAACATCTGTATTCGAAGTACTGGCTGAAAAGGTTGAATAAATATTTTGACCCGTAATGGTCCCCGCATCAGGGCGCCATATCTGCACATTGACCGCCTGACCTGTAGGCGCAGATGTACTTACGTCGGAAAGCTGCAGCGCTACGTTGCTACCTACATTTGCATCGAATGTAAATCGCTCTGATTGCCCAGCCAAAAGATTAACCGTCGTTGGTGTATTACCTATCAACTCTGGCCCGATGATATCGGTGTCTAAAGTGGCATTGAAGTCAATCACACCGTTGGCATCTCCTGGTGATACTACGACGGAATAAGTTCCAGCCACTAGGTTCCAAAGGGGAAGCCGACAACCACTACCCGGGCTACTCGTTGAACATGCCGGATAAGCAATGTGCATATTGTTCCCGGATGGATCATAAACATTAATCAAAAGCTGGCTGTTGCCTGAGCCAGTGACCGAGATTCCATTAAAGGTCAATTCGAGGTTATCACCCTGATTTACCGTAAATGTCAGATATACGTCCTGACCACCAGTACTGGCCTGAAGGTTCGTTGCAGGACCATTTTCCGTAAGCGTGCTTGTAACGCCTTGAACCAATGCAAGTCGCGCACTGCCTGGCGTACCGTATGGAAGAGAAACGACGATAGGATAAGTTCCACTTACCGGCAAATTGGGAAGATTTATTAAAGTCGACGTCGCAGTTTGAGCCGTTGTATAGATATTCTGACCTGTGATTGTTCCTGCATCAGGCCTCCAGATTTGGACATACATGGGTTGTCCCGAAGGATCGACCGTATTCACACCAGATAACTGCAACGCCAATGCCTCCCCTGCATTCGCATTAAAACTCAATCGTTCCGACTGCCCTTGCCCGAGGCTGATATTGATCGGCGCGCTGACTGCCAGCGTAGACCCTATAAGATCAGGCAACAAAGTAGTTTTGAAACTGATCTGTGTATTGACGCTCTGGGGAGACAAAACCACCAAATAGGTTCCTGCCGTCAGATTCCATAAAGGAATACGGCAACTCGAACCGGGATTATCCGTCGAACAACCAGGATATGGAATGTTCATATTGGCTCCCGTCGGATCAAAAACGTTCACCGACATCGCACCGCTTCCTCCACCAACGGAGGAAATATTGTCGAACGTCAGCTCGAAATTGTCGTCTTGATCAGCTTGAAATGTCAGATAGATATTTTGGCCAGGGACGTACGCTTGATAACTTTGCGCGGCACCATTCTGCAACAAAGTACCTTCGATGGCCGGACCCCACGTGACCTGCCCGGTGCCTGGAGTGCCGTACTGTGTCGAGATGACGATCGTGTAGATACCTGTGGCGGGTAAGTTCGTCAAATTGACGCTGTCTGAGCCCGTTGTGTCGAACGAGGTATAGACATCCTGCCCGGTGATACTTGCGCCTGGACTCCACACTTGCACCAACATCTGCTGCCCCGAAGGTGCTGACGTGTTTACTCCTGACAAACGTAATACAGCGCTGTCTCCTGCATTGGCATTGAATGTGACTCGCTCAGACTGTCCCGCGCCGAGCGCAATCTCGCTCGGCGCATTGGCAGTGAGCTGCGGCCCGACCTGATCCTTATCGAGGATGACATTGAAGCTCATGATGGCGCTGGCATCCATGGGAGATACCACCACCGAATAGGTACCTGCCGGAAGGTTCCAAAGAGGTAACCGGCATCCCGCACCAGGATTAGTACTTGAGCAGCCAGGATATGGGATGTTCATATTCACGCCAGACGGACTGAAGACGTTCACAGTCACTCCCGTGCTGCTCGACCCCGAAATGGTTATGCCATTTAGCGTCAACTCCACATTGTCGCCTTGCTCGGCATTAAAAGTCATCACAGCAGATTGCCCGGCCGTATCTGTACCAAAATTGGTAATTGGGCCATTGACAATCACGTAATGGCTTTTCACGCTACTGAAAGTATTGATGACATTGCTTGGCAACAGAGCAATGGGTGTCGCGCTGACAGCTTCACCGTAAGGGGTCGTCACTGTTACGAAACCGCTGACAGCGTCGCTTGGAACTATGTATTGGAGTTTGCTATCACTTGCCGAAGGAATCGAAAAAATATTTTCCCCGCCCATCTGCACAGTTGTGCTGTCAGCAATCGGGTACAAATGAGTACCGCTTATCGCGACCAACTCTCCCACTGCAGCAACCATGGGGTTCAGTTGAACAATAGTAGGTGGCGCCCCGGTATCGTCGACTGTAAACGGCATGGCGCTTGTTATTGGCTGCCCGTTCGTCGTCACACCTATAGGCCCGGAGGATGTGCCTGCAGGCACAACGACCGATAACTGATTGTTTGAAGCAGCAATGATAGATGCAGGAGCACCATTGAAAGTAACGGCATTGCCTGCCACAGAGCCATCAAAAGCTTGGCCTTGGATTGCAACGGTAGTACCGGCCACACCGTGGGTCGGACTGAACGTAAAAATGGCCGTTTGTCCGGCTGGCATCGGCGCGTTAGTCTTTTTGATGTGTCCCACAGAGTTGTAGCTGTACTGGACGGTGCTGCTGCTGTTGGCCGTAACGGCCACCACTCGGCCATTGGCATCGTAGACATAGCCGGTTTGCCGGGCGTGGAGCATGCCCACCCAGAGCAGAAGGCCACTCAGCGCCAAAAGCAGAGATATGCGAAAACATCGTCCTAACTGGCGACATCCTTTATGGCGCTTGATGGTAAGCGATCGACCTACTGTCTCCAGAAGCATTCTCGTTCCTTCGAGTCATTCGGAAATTTAAGGTAAGTATCATCGACGTGAACCAGATTTTTGGGTCACTCGGCTTGGGCTTGTATTCACTACGCGCAATCGCAAGCAAGCGTTCGCGTAGCTTGCCTTGGGACATGAGGCCGATCACGATAGTTTTTTACGCCTTCATTAGCCTTATGCCCTCTGCTCTCTGCTCTCTGCCCTGCCTTACCCCTGTTTTCATTTTCTGCTGACGCAGCAGTTGCGGTGCAAAAACGTTTCGTGAGTACAGCTAATGTGATGTGCCAACGCTTAATTGACCAAGCATTGTTTCATTGTATTGCTTCGCATAAAGGCGAGCATTTCGATTTAGCATCTCCTCCTTCTTGGTACAAAACACATCGCCAGTACCTTCAAGCATTCGTATCTCATCTTTATGCTCGTGCGGATCACCGTTAAAACCAGGAACCTCCGTGGAATAGCCATAGACGCCAAGCAAGCGATGGTCGCCAGCCTTGAAGGCTGCCAATGCATCGCTAGACGCATGATCTACCTTCAGCGCGGCTAGCTCCGACACACCATTTCTTGGAGAGCATTCGCCGGGTGATCGATCACACCCTGCCATCGATAGAAACGAAAATATGGCGAAAAATACGTATGCACGTCGATTCATGAAATAGCACCCGATTATGCTGGAGACAACTCAGTAAGCAGTTCGAAGAGGCTGGCCCAACGCACCTGCGACTGGGTTCTCATTCTTGTTCACGTTGTTCATTCTGCAAGGACCATCATCATCGTCGCCCATCAGTGAATGTCCAAACTCGTGAGCAATAATCCTAGACAAGGAGGCAGGAATCCTGCCATTCGTCGTCGGAATTATTGGATGGGAATTCGGATCGACATACACCTCTCCACTTCCTAAAGATGGAGTGTCGTTCTGACCATTGTCGTTGATGTAAATGTCTTGCGGATTCCCATGTTCGTACCAGGGACCTTCAATTTGGGAGAGCATTTCTTGCCCTCTTGGCGTTGAAAATACCTGGTTCACCGCCGCTTGTACTTGAGCTTGCTGTTCTGGCGTGCCTCCGTAAATCGTGACAGGTGATTCCCATGGCCACAGAAACAAGCCCAACGGATCGGTGTAGCTGAGCGGATCAGCCCCCACGTAGGCATAGAAGCTCAGTTGTCCGCCGCCGAATGTGATCGAATCTTCGCTAATGAAGCCGGGAAGTTTCGGGCTGTAATAGCGCGCACGGTAGTAATACAGCCCTGGCGTGTCCGCCTCGCGCCCAGTGTATTGGTACGGCAGTACACGGTAGACCTCCCCCTCGAAATAGGCTGTTCCCTCGCTCGCCACGAAGTGACCGTTTCGGACAATCGGTCTAGTCGACCTCAGTGGGTAGCTTTAAGAATGGCTTCAATCTTTTTGACGTCGGTCGGACGAAATGCCTTCATATTGATATCGAAGTCAAGGGTGCTGCCGTTTATGACACCGTGAACCTCCAATCGATTTGGTGGGCGATTGCCGCGCGAGACAAGATCAATTTGTCTGATCACCTTTCGGATATCGCTCAATTTTATTTCTTTACGCCGAAAAAAAGGTGATCGATAGACCAACTCACCATCCTCAATTTTCAGCAAAAACGATCTCCACCATACGAAAATTAGGATGCATAAGGAACCTGTGATTACTGCGCCACCCCATCCCGCATGATTGATCACTGCGCCATATACAAATAGAAGAAATATCGGCACTGCGAAACACTCAAAAACAATCAACATTGAGGGCGAAGCCGTTACCCGAATCGACTGATCATTCATCATTGGCATCCGCACCCACCGCCATTATCGGAGCCCAAAGCATCTTCGACAGCGGAAACAATTGGACCTACTGCTGTCCCAGATAAACCTTCCGCTTGTTTTGAAGCCGCCATTTTCATGGCCGTGTCTCCGGATATGCTTGTAATCGTTCCGTTCGACTGCTTAGTAACCATCTGTTTGAAGATTGATGCGTAACTTCCTCTCCCGGAAGTAACTCCTTCTAACTCCGGCCCAACAATTCCACCTAATGCGGTACCTATGCCAGTATCGAGCGCAAGTGATCCGTAGTTGAAATGACATTGCTTATGGGTAGCGATATTCAAACCCTGTTTGGCTAAGTTCGTGGCTCCCCCAAATACAGCGCCAGTGGCCAATGGCCCTAAGTAAAGGCTTGCTTCACCAGCAGCAGCACCACCAATTGCTGAACCAGTGTAGTCCTGCCAACTGCTTAAATGTCCTTCGATAGCGTCACTAAATCCTTGCGAGACCACACCGACCACTGCACCGATACCGAGTGCGGCGGCATCATCTAAACCAAAGTAGAGTCCGGATGGATCGCCATGACCTACCGGGTCACCGCCAACATAGCCGTAAAAGGTGGGTTGGCCGCCTGCGAACGTGATCGGATCTTCGCTGATAAAGCCACCCATCGGCGGGCTGTAATAACGCGCTCGGTAATAGTAGAGCCCCGGCGCATCAGCTTCGCGTCCTGTGTATTGGTACGGATTCGTGAATCCCGTCGTCGTGTCACTCGGCGTAACGTTCCCATAGGGATCGTAACTATATTGCTCTCGTATCGCGCCTGTCGGATCAGTGAGCGCGATGGTGCTATTCAGCCCATCGCTTAAATAGTACGTGCGTCCTGTGACGTCGTTGCGTGCATAACGTTCATCAATACCAAGTCCAACCAGAATTGGATTGATAACGCTTCCTTGCGTCTCCTGCACAGCGTTCACGCCGCTATAAAGAAACTGTGTCGGCGTACCACTCTGTACCGTCTTGCTGATGCGCCGTCCCATTGCATCGTAGGCATACGTAAGCTGCGCCACGCCATTCTGACTCACCTGCGTGAGCTGGTTCCTCGCATTCCACGTATACGTATTCGTCCCATCACTGGTCAGATTGCCATCGGCATCGTAAGTGAGCGCCTGCCCGTTGAAACTCGTCTCCCGGTCATTGAGGTCGAACGTCGCCGCCTGCGTGGTCGCTGTCGGCAATACATCGGTGGCAAAGCTGCCGCCCTTGCTGATGATGCGCCCGTCCGCGTCGTAGGCATAGGTGAGGTTGCCCAGCGTCGTGCCGTTGCCTTGGTTGTAGGTCAGCCCGGTCAACTCACTCGCCGTGTCGTAGCCATAATTGACGGTGATGCCATTGGGCAAGGTCAGCGTGGTGCGTCGGTTGTCAGCGTCGTAGGCCAGTTGCACCGTTTCGCTGCCCTGGGTGATGCCGCTCAGGCGGTTGGCGTTGTCGTAGCTGTAGCTGGCGGTGGCTTGCGCCGCGGGGGTCATGCTGGTGCGCCGGCCGGCCGCATCGTAGGTGTAGCTGACGCTGCCTTGCGGGCTGCTGGTGCTGGTGATGCGATCCAGGCCGTCGTAGCCCCAACTGAGCGTGCCGCTGCTGGAATCAACCAGACTGGTCAGGCGATTGCCGGCATCGTAGCTGGCCTGGAGGCCGGAGCCATCGGCATAGGACACCAGGCTGCGGCGGTTGAGCGCGTCGTAGCTGAGGTCGGTGAGCTGCCCTTTGCGGTCGGTGTGGCTGAGCACCTGGCCCAGCCCGTTGTATGTCCACGACTCGCTCTGGTTCATTGCATCGGTGCGCGTGATCAGGCGATTGCGGGTGTCGTAGCTGTAGTGGATCACGCCGGTGTTGGGGAGCGTCACGCTGGTGAGGTTGCCGTTGCCGTCGTAGGCCAGCGTGGTGGTCTGGTTGAGTGCGTCGGTGACGGCGGTGACGCGGTCGTTGCTGTCGTACTGGGTCAGCGTGACGTTGCCCAGCGCATCGCGTGTGGCGATGCGTCGGCCCAGCGTATCCACCACGTAGTTCGTGGTGCGGTTGAGTGGATCGGTGAGGCTTTGCAGGTCGTAGCCTTGGTAGCCCAACTGCACGGTGTGACCCAACGCATCCTGCACCGCGGTCGGCTCGCCGGCGCTGTTGCACTGGATCGTGGTGCTGTGACCCAGCGCATCGGTGATTTGCGTGAGGCAGCCGTTGGTGTAGCCGAAGGTGAGGGTGTGGCCTAGCGGATCGGTCACCGAGGCCAGCTGGTTGTAGTCGCTGGTGTAGGTGAACTGGGTGGTGACGGCATTCGACGCGCCGGAGAGTCGTGTCACGCCGGTGACGTTGCCGAGCGCGTCGTACGTGAAGGCCGTCGTGCGGCCCAGCGCGTCGGTCATGCTGTCGAGCAGGCCAGACGATGTTCGTGATACGCGATGGACGTTCACCCCAGTCTCGGGGACCATCGATGCCAACTGGGTTTCGGCGATCGCGCAGAACAATGTGCGGTTTTCATCGCTAAGCACGTCGACCGCCGCCCTCATCGACGTGAACCAGATTTTCGAGTCGCTCGCATTGGTCTTGAACTCCCGCGCGCAATCGCAAGCACGCGTTCGCGCAGCTTGGCTTGCGGCATGACGCCGACCGCGATGAGTTTCGAAGCCTTCATGGCAATGACTGAGCAAGCACAAAGCAGAATCTTAAACTGTTATCGGCATTCACTGCGTCGGGCCGCTTAAATACAACCTCACCCCTTTGCTCAAATATAAATAAAGTGCAACAACCAAGGTTATCGCCGCATTGAAAGCAATACCTTGATTGAGCATCACGGGATTGAGATGTTCCAAGTGGACGCCAATGTATGCGCCCAAAGTCATAGTAATCCATCCCACAACATGCGCGATGCGCCCTTTCTGCGATCTACGCAAAAACAAGATTGCCGAATATCCCATGATAAGTGCGGGCAGAGTGAATGCCAGTCCAGCGCCGCTTCCCCACCAAGTTGACGGGCTTATTTGTTCACCAAAAACACCAACACCAGAAAATGGTTTTGACAAAGCCAGAATCACTACTACAAGGCCAGCGATTGTGAGCAACTTAAGCCATCGCGGCATTTCGAAGAAATTTTTAATCATGTAGCACCCGTCTAGTGATGCACCGCTTCAAAACCAATTGAGCCGCCAATGTCGAAACCATATCTCGGAGACTGATTCATTGTGGCCGTATCAGCCGGCACGGGCCCCTCGTGATAATCGTCGCCGGTTTCCTCGTCTACACCAGCAGCCCCTTGTATGGGATTCCAAGTCCAAAGTCCCGCCGTAACCCCGACTTCCACATAAGTCCCCAAAGTGGTTCCGTGACACGGTGTCTCATCTCTACCAGGGCGTTTTCCAAGCGGGTCAAAACTAACGCCATCTTCCACACCCGCCCCGAGTCGACCACCCCAAAACCATTGCCCCGTTTGAGGGTCTTTTCCAAATTCAATCGCACCACCAACACCATCAATAGCTGTGACGGTGACGGACCACAATCCGTATGGATCGTTGTAGTCCAATGGATCCCCCTAAATCCGGCGTAAAAACTCAGCTGCCCACCTGCAAACCTTGCCGGATCTTCGCTGATAAACCCAGCCGTCATCGGGCTGTAGTAGCGAGCACGGTAGTAATACAGCCCAGCAGTGTCCGCTTCGCGTCCCATGAATTGGTACGGCAGTACACGGCTGACCTCCCTCATAAAGCACCATTCCCTCGCTCATCACGAAGTCACTGCCATATCTCAGCCTCCTCGTGACTGATCACTCCCAGTCAGCAGCTCGCTTACGCAAAATACTGCACACGCTTCTAGTTTTTCATGCTCGGGTTTGTTTCTCAGCCTTGCGTAGCTCGGCCATGCGTTTCAAGTCATGCCCAATTAAGAGCCTTGCGATGTAATAAAGAAATCCTGCAGATAGTAGCGCCGGTATATAGGCAAATTGCTTCATACCATGCGTGATCATCATCTCCATTAACAAATAACATCCATAGAACACCGCTAAGGCAGTTGGCAAAAAAATAAATAGCATTTTTACCAAGGATCTAAGAAAAAGCTTGTTCATTTCCCACATCCGCAATCATTCTCGGCTCGTAAAGCAGCCTCCAGTCCAGATTGAGCAACACTGATCGCAACACCAATGCCGCCCCCCTTTAAACCAGCCTTAAGCATCCCTCTGAAGCCCGCTCCTTTAAAGAAGCCATAGATAACACCACCTACGCCACCTCCGACTGCTGCTCCTGTCGCATTGGCAACCGGGCGTGGATAGCCATTGTTAATCATTTGAGCTGCGATAGGTCCACCGAGCAATCCACCAGCCATCCCAGCTCCTAGATCACCCTTATTTTCTGCGGTCAACATCGCTCCCATGACACCAGAAGCCGCACCATTAATCTGGGTGGTATCTGTCAAACCATCTAAAGCCCCCAATCCACCATTGATTACAGCCCCGCCGAAGGCCGACAGTGCTGCACCAGGACCAGATTCACTACCTGCAAAGCCACCGGCGATTGCCCCGGTAACCGCACCTGCGATTCCACGAATTTCCCATTCCTTTAGGCAATACAAGCCAAAGGGATCGACGTAATCAATCGGGTCACCGTCGACATAGCCGTAGAAGCTCAATTGTCCGCCGCCGAATGTGATCGAATCTTCGCTAATGAAGCCAGGAAGTTTCGGGCTGTAATAGCGCGCTCGGTAGTAGTAAAGCCCAGGGCTATCTGCTTCGCGGCCTGTGTATTGGTACGGATTCGTGAAGCCAGTTGTCGTGTCGCTTGGCGTTGTGTTGCCGTAGGGGTCGTAGCTGTACTGCTCTTTGATCGCTCCCGTCGGATCAGTCAACGCAATCGTGCTGTTGAGGGCGTCCGTCAAGAAATACGTTCTTCCCGTCACATCGTTTCTGGCAAAGCGCTCATCAATGCCAAGCCCCACCAGAATTGGATTGATAACGCTTCCTTGCGTCTCCTGCACAGCGTTCACGCCGCTATAAAGAAACTGTGTCGGCGTACCACTCTGTACCGTCTTGCTG
>NZ_JBZEGI010000022.1:0-55150 GCF_058216415.1 Dyella sp. SYSU CM1112
GCCAACGCCAACGCCAACGCCAACGCCAACGCCAACGCCAACGCCAACGCCAACGCCAACGCCAACGCCAACGCCAACGCCAACGCCAACGCCAACGCCAACGCCGACGCCGACGCCAACGCCAACGCCAACGCCAACGCCGACGCCGACGCCGACGCCAACGCCGACGCCGACACCGACACCAGCACCAGCACCATACGTGTTGTTGCTGAGTCAGGATAACAATCAAACTGTGCCAGCAGATGGCAAGAGCGCGCATACAGTCACTGGCACGCTATACGAGGGAAGTAATTTGGTTCTCGATACCCCCTGGTATGTAGAATTTACTGTGGGTGGATCGGCCTATTTCCTGCACAGCGGTAGCGATGTTGACTATCTTCCGATAGTGGAAGGTAGTGCAAAAGCTTCGGTGGTTGATACCAGAGCGGAGCAGGTGAGTGTGAAAGCATGGGTGATAGATGCCGTCACGCGTTTCCCTATTCCGCACGTGACCACCATTCCGAAACAGGTCACTCCGGTGTTCTCACCAACACCAACACCAACACCAACACCAACACCAACACCAACACCACTTACCAGCGGTTTGGTTCAGCTGTACCAAACGGGAGGTATTTACAATAACTATTATTGGTATGGACATAGCACTAGTTTGCTTCTCAAGAACTCCGTTACTTTCACTGACAAAATCAAGGACGAGAACCTGACGTGGTTCTATATGGAAGTCGTTTCACCGAACAAGGTGCGGTTAAAGACGCTGCAAAGAAACGTATGGGAAACGCAGCCAACGGTGATTTCAGTTGACTATTGGGCATTGACATATGGCGGTCCTTTACCAATAGACCTGGACGTCCTTGACTATGATCCTATCGGTGTAACGTTGAAGCTTGGACAGAAAGACAAAAGCTACATGTGTTCAACGATTGTCGATCCTCTGTCTAATGAGGTAGTCATCGCCCTTATGCCTGGTGTTCCCGGCGAGACGTTCCGAGTTCACTACTCGGGAACGCCGGCCCCGACGCCAACGCCAACGCCAACGCCAACACCCTCACCAGCGCCTTCATTGAAACAATCGACCTTTATTTTACAGTCAGTGGCAACTAAACAGTATTGTTTTAACGGAAAAACCGAGTTTCGTCTGAATAACGTCATCGACATGGTGAATGACGATCGTTTTCAGTATTGGCAAACATATGGTTCTGCTGTGTTTCAGGTAGAGAGTGCTTCCAACGCAAGTGCCTTGAGGGTTCGTAACGGAACTTATGCTGGTATCTTTAGCAGCAATGTCGGTGGTGGTTTAGAGTACGAAAATGTAGTATGCGCAAGTATTTCGTTCGGTACGGATCCCAATACTCACGTGCGCGTCGAGGTAATTGATGGAAATGGTGACTATGGTAGCAAAGTAAGGTTTTTCCATATTCAATCCGGAAAATACTACCGAGTGGTCCAATATGCCAATGGCGGAGACTGTGTACAGGCGTTAACAGACGATCAAAATGATGTTTTTACTCACTTTTATATTTGCAAGCCTGAATATCCGATTCCGACGATAATCACACTGCAATCGGTGTCGACGCTGGGTTATTTGCGCGGTTTTACGAGTCTTGGCGGTCTGGACAACGTCATCATTGTTGATAATCAACCTGTTGGAGCCAGGAACTTTGTTATTTATAGGTTTGATGGTGCCGTCAATGATGGTGTCAACGTACTTGCGGCAGCAAACAATGCATGTCTGGGTGCCTTTGATGTTGCTGGATTGATTAACGTCATATGCGCAAATTCGGCCTTCCATGATCCAAACAGCTCCATATCTTTCGAGATAGTTAGTGGATTTGGTGATTTTGGAAGCGTTGTCAGGATTCGACACGATAAAACGGGAAATTATTTTAAGGTGGATAGTTCTGGTGCGAACGGTACATACATTGTGCAGGCGATAACAACTGATAAAAATGATCCTTTTACTCAATTCTTTGTGGGTAATCCTAATTCATGAATGGTGTGGGTGATGGGATATTTTATGCCAAATCAGGCATATGGAAGCGATTGTTTGAGATGGGGCTAAGTGTGCACTTGGTCGGGGATGGGCCATTGCTTATTCATCCAAGGATGCTTCGATTGCGCTAGCGTGCGAAAAAACTTAGAGGGGAGCGGAACGCCGTGACGTCTTCCAATAAACCAGGTTATCTTGCTTCCAGGGTGGCGCCTCGGTTTCCGCTTTATCTTCTCCAAACAGATAATTCTTCACTTTCGATGACAATTATTTGGATTCATTGAATTGAATGTAGGGGTAGAAATTTGGATTTGCAGAAAAAATGCTCACGCATGGTCCAAGGTTCAAATTGTTGGTTTCTGCAGTAGTTCCCATGTTGGGAAGGCAGATCGGTGGGCTTTTTGTATAGAGAGGATACCGAGATCCAATTTTCACCGTGATTGACGTGCCTTGATCGAAATTTGCCAGTGGCGACCTTGCGCCATTCCCAAAAATATTGAATTCTGCTTCCTTCCATATTTGAGAAAGGTCAAGAACGCTGTCGTCGTTGTAGGAAGCGTATACATCGTCTCTGTAGAAAAGCATCACAGCATCATCTTCATTTCCCTGCGCTGTGGCAATGAGATGCACATCGGCCAGATCGGCGGCCGGAATGTACGGCACGGCGGTTACTGGGCTGTCCTTGAAGCAAGAGAAGTCAGCGCCATGATTCCATCCGTCTGGACAGCGTCCTAAAAGGGAATAGGTGTTTAGCCAGTATTCCATGAACAGGCCAGCTCCCGAATGGCTGCCGGGCGGATAATCCGTCGCATATATGAATTGCTGCCACACTTTGCACAAGCTTCCGCCATCACAGGCCGCTGTGGAGGAATCACTGTTGGTGTTGATTTGCAACGAATACTGATCAGGGCCATTGCCAGCAATTTTCGCTGACGGGAAAGAGCCGGACACGGCGGAAATCGCATTGGAGTTGCCGTCGGAGCTGAGCGGAACGCCCAGTGCATAATCTTGTCTGTTACCCACCGTTTTTGATGTGTCCTGCAGGGTTTTCGGCGGCAGGGAGAACGAGTGTGGCGAGGCCGTTTGACAGGATGTACGTTCGAAGATTGTGCTCGGATACGTTGCATGAAAGCACCCTATACCGGGTGGATGAATCCGCGTCATCTCTTCACGCCAGGCCATGCGGTACATATCTTCCATGTGATCCGTGGTGCGGGCTAAAGGCGTGGCGGAACGACTCGAAAAAGAACTGGCCATCATTGCACCAAGCAAAAACGAGAGCTTCCATTTGGCGTGCTTTGGTCTTTTTCTGGACGATGCAACGATAGCCTGTGTCATCATGACAAGGGCAATGCCAGCGCATGCCTTCCCGGCGGAGTTACGTCCAAGTTCAAAGTTGCGGAGCATGGGATACTCATTACGATTGTGAGTAGCCATGTTTGAATGGGCGATCCCCGCGATCAAGGTGATTCGTCTGATTTCTAATTATCAAAAAGCCACATGTCATCGCCCAGGCTGCCGCGACGTAGCCGCCAACGGCCATGCTTGCGTACCGTACCGGGCGACAGACAAACTTTTTTAAACTTCGCCAGACGGATGGCTGCGGCCCCGCCTCTCCTGACGGACACCTTCAATGCAAGCGGGAAGCATCCCATGCTTGTGGCTGAATACCTGGACTGATCAGGTCACCCTATATCTTGCTGCAACTGCGAGCAGTCATGGACTAATACGGCTTTGATCGCTTCATGCTCGTGCTCTTGATCAAGCCATCATCTTGCTTGCCGGCGAGTACGGCTTGAAGCACGCGTCATATGTGCAGTTGACGGGATTTTTGATACCAAAATTGAGCATATGACGGCGAGTGTTTGCAATTAGGCTAAGCAGGCATTTTGGAGGGGAGTTGGGCTATCGCCTATTCGTCCCAGGGTTTTTCGATTGCGCTAACGCGCAAGAAAGCGTGGAAGGGAGTAGAGCATCGTGACGTCTTCCAATAAGCCAGGTTATCCTGCTTCCAAGGCCGCACCTCGAATTCAGCTTTATCCTCTTAAAGATGATGCTCCCGCGCTTCCAGATCGTTCTGATGCAGGAGACCCCACCTATCAGAATGTCGTAGAGCTGGTCGTCATGGACCAGAATAGCCAGTATCCGCCGGGCTCGCAGGTTACGTTGAAGCTGATGACCAAGTCAGGCCTGGATCCTTTTACGGCCGGCAGCGAATACCTGAGCAAGACGGCCTATTTCATCGATACTGGCGCGAGCACGTACCAGACCAGTACGCAGACCATGGGCGAAATTGACGCAAATTTCGTTGATAGTGTGGCGGAAGACGTGTGGGTGTATGGCCAGGCGAGTGCTTATGACATCTTCGCCAGCCGGAAATTCACCTTTACGTCGCCAACGCCGACGCCAACGCCAACGCCAACGCCAACGCCAACGCCAACGCCAACGCCGACGCCGACGCCGACACCGACGCCGACGCCAACGCCAACGCCAACGCCAACGCCAACGCCAACGCCAACGCCAACGCCAACGCCAACGCCAACGCCAACGCCGACGCCGACGCCGACGCCAACGCCAACGCCGACGCCGACGCCGACGCCGACGCCAACGCCAACGCCGACGCCAACGCCAACGCCAACGCCGACGCCAACGCCAACGCCGACGCCGACGCCGACGCCGACGCCGACGCCGACGCCGACGCCAACGCCGACGCCGACGCCAACGCCAACGCCAACGCCAACGCCGACGCCAACGCCAACGCCAACGCCAACGCCAACGCCGACGCCAACGCCAACGCCGACGCCAACGCCAACGCCGACGCCGACGCCGACGCCAGCGCCAACGCCAACGCCAACGCCAGCGCCGACATGGGTGTGGTTAAAGTCGAATGTTGGAGACGGTATGTATTTGGGTTTGTCGGCCTCTGACAACTTGATATGTGCCAATTACGGTGTGCTAGGCGAACGGTGCACATTCGGTATGCGTTTTGTTTCGCAAGACGAGATCACCTTGCAGGCAAGCAATGCGCTCTTCGTTGGCCCAACCGGGCCTGACAACGCTATGTGTGCCAATCTTGTCAGCCAGGGGAATGCACGGATAAGGATGGAAAAAGCCAGTGGCAACGCGGTCAGGTTGCTGGATGAAATATCCGGAAATTATTACAAAACTGTCTTTCCGAGTCCGCTTCAACAATCGCACCTGTTTAGCGTGGAAGCGACAACCAGGGATGCCGCTGATGCTTCTACCCTGTTCTATGTTCAGTCCGCTCCAGCCCCTTCACCGGCGCCAAACCCTGCGAAGATACTGATCCAGTCCGCGGAAAACGGCCGTTTTCTCGCCTTGGTGGTGCAGGGCCTTGTAGGTTTTGACAATGAGATTCTTGCTTATGGATCAGGCGGCGGCGTTTTTGATGTGACTTATCTTTCCGGAAAAATTTCGGGAGGAGATATCGCACTCAAGGCCAGCAATAACTTTTACGTTGGGCCTGATACGTTCACGATAAGCGGAAATAGTTTTAATCGCGCCATGCGGGCTAATCGCAATGCGCCAAATGCAGTTATAACCATCGAGCCGACTGGTGATAATGACGGTTCGGTGAGGCTTTTGGACAAGGCATCGGGTTATTACTATAAGCTGGTTGGATTTGTGACGACATTAGGCATGATGTCCGTTACACAATATGCCATCGAGGCAGTCACGAACGATTCCGCAGACCCTTACGCAAAATTTTATCTGCAGGCTGTCTTGGAGAACTCATAGCTCGCGCTTGGTATGTGCGCGGTGTTGCAGTCCATGTCGCCCCTTCTCCCGGCATGAGGGAGAGGGGCGGAAGGTTGATCGAGGCGTGCCGGGTTTTCTGGAAGCCGTTTGGGCTGAGTCGCGTTGCTTCGCGGTTTGGCCTGGGATGAATGGTGCGGAGTGAGCGTCAAGATTAAGGTCTTGATGGAAGTATGCGTCTTATGCCTAGGACAGGGGATTTTTAATCCCACATTTGAATATATGGCGGCGATTACCAGGTGGCTAGGATAAGCAATCATAGGAGGGATGATAGGCCATGCCTAGAGTCTTTCTGTCGAATGCGTTAAAGCAAACGAGCCATTGAAAGGGAGTAGAGCATCGTGACGTCATCCAACAAGCCGGGCCATCCTGTCTCGAAGGCCACGCCTCAAGTTGTTCTTTATAGGATTGCAGATGACGCCCAGGCGCTTCCGAATCCCTCCGGTGCCAAAGACTCCACTTATCAAGATACCGTGGAGCTGGTCGTCATGGACCAGAGCAGTCAGTACCCACATAATTCGCCGGTTACGTTCAAGCTGATGACCAAGTCAGGTTTGGATCCCTTCGATTCGAGCAGTGATGCTTATCTGAGCACGACGGCCAATTTTGTCGATGATAAAGGCAACATCGTCGGAAACACGTATCACAGCAAGACCGATTCCATGGGTGACCGTGAGGCGTCTTTTGTCGATAGCATGGCGGAACATGTATGGCTCTACGGACAGGCGGACACCTATAACGTTTTCAATAGTCTGGAATTCACCTTCACGTCGCCGACACCGACACCAACGCCAACGCCAACGCCAACGCCAATACCGCCGTTCATTACGCTTCAGTCAGTGCCTACGCAACTGGATCTGCATGGTTATGCATCCAGGTTTGGTTTAAGCAATGTCATAGCCGTTGACAATCTCATCGGTGGCACAGATGACGTTTTCCAAGTCAATGATGCCGGTGGCGGAAAGATTGCCTTGAAGGCAAGCAATGAACAATTTATAGGTGCTTTTGATGGGCTTGAAGGCATCATTTATAACAATGTCATGTGCGCGGACGTGAGTTGGGGTGGTGATCCGAATGCTTCCGTGCGCGTTGATGTCATCAGTGGAGATGGCGGTTATGGAAGTATCGTAAGGCTTTTTCATGAAAAATCAGGCAATTATTACAAGGTTGTCTCATATCAAGGCGGGTACTGTGTCCAAGCTATAACGACCGACCCTGATGACGTTTCTACCCAGTTCCATATTGGGAAGCCGGGCGCTACACCAACACCAACACCGACACCGACACCGACACCGACACCGACACCGACACCGACACCGACACCGACACCGACACCGACACCGACACCGACACCGACACCGACATCAGTTACGCTGCGGTCGGTACCGCTTGAAGGCTATTTCTTGCAGGGATACATAGATTCAGAAGGATTAAAAAGTGTAGTCGTTGTCGACGACAACGGAGGCAAGAAGATCGTCTTTCAGGTCAACGATGCCGGTAATGGAAACATTGCTTTAAAGGCAGATAATAGTTTTTTTGTTGGAGCCCTTAACGGGCCGGCGAACGATTACATTCCATATACGAATGTAATGTGCGCGAGTCTTCTGTCTGGCAGTGATCCTAACGCTTCCATACATATGGAGGTGATTAAGGGAAGTGGAGATTATGAGAGCACGGTAAGGCTTTTTCACAATCAATCTGGCAATTATTACAAGGTTACTTATTATGGTGGAGACTACTGGGTCCAGGCATCAACAAAAGATCCTAATGATCCATTGACCCAGTTCTATCTTGGGAAGCCTGGCGCACCAACACCAACACCAACACCAACACCAACGCCAACGCCAACGCCGACGCCGACGCCAACGCCAACGCCAACGCCAACGCCAACGCCAACGCCAACGCCAACGCCAACGCCAACGCCGACGCCGACGCCAACGCCGACGCCGACGCCGACGCCGACGCCGACGCCGACGCCGACGCCGACGCCGACGCCGACGCCGACGCCGACGCCAACGCCAACGCCAACGCCAACGCCAACGCCAACGCCAACGCCAACGCCAACGCCAACGCCAACGCCGACGCCGACGCCAACGCCAACGCCAACGCCAACGCCAACGCCAACACCGACACCGACACCATCATCGCCTTACACTTTTTGGGCTACCCCAGAGGCGGCTTACTTCAATAACTACACGACTGATACCGACGTCGATGGAGGGCTGCAGTATAAGAGCACCGGAAAAGGGGTTTACCCTTATACATGTACGATTGACGGCCCTCCGTCTCCGTGGGTTTATCCAGGCACCGTGGAGACGAATGAAGATGGAATTTTTAAATTCCATGTTTCGTACAAGAGCCATTCCTTTCCGCCGCCGAATCGCCCGGTTCCGATACAATTCACCGTCAAGGGCCCGGATGGGGCAATAGCACCGTTCACTATCACGCTGTCAGGCACTCTTCTGAGAGAATCATGATTGCAAGCGGTCATTTCACTGGGCACGATTTCCATGACCATCATTACGATTCCTGTCGCCGCACATGATGAGTTGTTTCGTTGGCAACTGGACTTGTTCTGGTTTTGCCATAAAGAAATGTATGGCGTGGAAGCCGCTTCCAGGGCCCATGCGATTCTGGTGAACTGCAATCGTCCGGATGCCTCACGCATCCGTGCCATGCCATGGCCCATCGATGTGCCGCATACGGTGTGTTACTCGGTTTACGATTGGCCGGGCATCCAGGATCTTCACGACCACGCCAGGCGAATGTCGGTGCCGCTGAATATCCAGCTTGGCTTGCTGCAGATTCTTTCTTCGTTCCAGGATGACCAGGTCATTGAGCTGACGGATTGTGACATGCTTCATTTTCGTCCGTGCCCGATCGATACGGTCGATGACGGACAGCTACTGGTGTCCACGATTTATGAAGACTGGCATTTGCTCAGCCTTTCCACGAACAAGTACGTTATCGAGCGTTATTTTGAGAATGGCGGCCTCTATTACAACGGTGGTTTTGTACCGATTGTAGGTCGCGTATCCACATTCAAGCGCATCTTGCCGGAATGGATCGCTGTTCACGTAGATATTCTGAAACAGCCCTATCCGGACCATATTCTCTGGTGGGCAGGCATGTACGCGTTGCAAGCGGCTTGCGAAAAGGCGAGGGTATCAATGGTTGCTCGTGACGATTGCTACGTGCCAGGTATCAATCAGTTGTCGGCCCAACATTATTCTGGCCATTATTCTGTCGACAAGCGTTTTGACAAGCGTTTTTTTCCTTCCGTCAACCGCGAATTATTTGAATCCAATCTATTTTATGACTTGATTGGGGCCTGGCTGGATGATTATCAGGTCCGAAAGGCCAGTTGATGGAAAGTGATGCGTCTTGCCCCGAATCGCCGAGAAACGGGGCCTTTTTTTGCCACTAAAACGAGCAGAGGCCGCAAGCATGGACATGCCAGATAATTCGATCTTTGTGCAGGTGGCTAGCTACCGCGACCCCGAGCTGATTCCTACCCTGCTTGATTTGTCCGATAAGGCCGCACAACCGGGATCTCTGCGAGCTGTGGTGTGCTGGCAGCATGGGCCCGACGAAACGCTTGAGGATTTCTGGAGCAAGGGTTTTGTCCCATTGCACGTCGAGTCGTGGAGCGAATGGACCGTTCATCACCTCGTGTACCGTGCAACCAGGATAGAGCTGATCGATGTTCCATATATGAAGACTCGCGGCGTCTGCTGGGCACGTCATCTGTTGCAGCAGCGCTATGGAGGGGAGCGCTATACCCTGCAGCTGGATTCGCATCATCGTTTTATTCTCGGATGGGATGAGGCCGTCATCGCCATGCTCGAATCCTTGCGCGATGAAAGCCCTAAACCACTACTCACCACATACTTGCCTTTCTACGATCCCGACCATCCTGATACACATCATTCAACTGTGCCGGGCATCATGACTTTTCATCGTTTCTCGAAGCAAGGCGTGGTGCTGTTCGTCAACACGGATCTTCCAGACTGGGAAAATCGTAGCCGTCCGGTTCCTGCGCGCTTCTATAGCGCACACTTTGCCTTTGCGGATGGACACTTTGCCGAAAGGGTACAGCATGATCCGACATATTTTTTCAATGGCGAGGAGATCTCTATCGCTGCGCGCGCCTTTACGCACGGATATGATCTCTATCATCCTCATCGGCCATTGGCGTGGCACGATTACTCCGGTCGCCAGCGCCCGAGGATGTGGCAAGACCATGATGGTAAGGCTAAGCAAAGCGGTGCCATCGCGCAGGACTGGGCCGACCTCGACAATGGTGCCATGAAGCGAAACTGCGAACTGTTCGGTATCGATGGTACGGTTGCCCAGGCCGATGATATGGGTAAATACGGTTTTGGTACCGAGCGTACCCTGGCCGATTATGAAGCCTACGCAGGCATCAGCTTTGCCTATCGTGGCGTGCAGCGTGCCACGTTGGAGCACCAGCTTCCCGACCGTCACGCGCGTCGTCCTGAGTCTGAGGAAGCCTGGAAAGCGACCCTGCTACGCGCCAACGAAGTCCACATCTGTCTGCATAAGAATGACTTCAAGCCTGTAGCGGCAGCGCCCATCAGTGAACCATTGCTGCTTGAGGCCAAAACGGCCCACGTCAGTGTTTATGCAGGCGATGGCGTATTGCTGCATGAAAAAAAATGGGAGGGGGAGGAGCTTGCTCATTGCCGTGACGATAGCTGGCTGAGTGGCGCCGTTGCTTTCCAGTCTGAATTTGAGCAGCTTCCCCAACGCTATATCGCCGAATTGTTCGATGAAGCAGGGCAGCTTATTGCTACGGGCGAGCGTGTATTCCCCTAGGGTCTGTTTGCGCTCTTGGCGTGGTGGCCCTGCAAGGGTTGAGCACGATCCTCTATGTTGACGAGCATGGTTGCAAGCGGAGCGGCCTTCCCGAGCGTTTCGGCAACCGGTACGTGATTCCGCGGAAACCTCCAGTGATGTGGGGAGTGAGATCAGGGAAGGGCGACAGAAGCAGAAAGCTATGTTGGGAAAACGTGGCTAGTTTCCGCATCGAACGGCAAAATACTGAACGGATGGCATCTATTGCCTGTTTTTCTCTCTATCGATGCAACATTTGCCACCGTAGCCGTCACTCACGCAGGATCCATTGAGGCAACTCATGGTCCATGGCTAATCCTGTGATGGTTTGGCGATAGGCTCCTTGGAGGCTTAGGGGCGGCCATGTAGCCGCTTTTGCCCTGGCAGGGATAAGAGCGGAAGATAGTGGGGCTTGGTTCCCCTCAATCGGAGGATTCAACGATGAGCAAAGCACTGTGGAAACTATTGCCGCTGGCCGTATCGCTATCGATGGCGTGCACCAGCATCACTTGGGCCAAGAGCGTCACGCTGACCGGCCAATTTGCGGCCGAAGGTGCTGCAACAACCCATCCGACCGGTAACGTGACGGCGACCCTGGACACCGACACGCACCAACTCAACTACACCATTGATTACGATGGGCTCAGCGGACCAGTCGTGAACGCGCACTTTCATGGCCCTGCCAAACCCGGCGTCAACGCTGGCATCTTGCAGCCCATCAAGGGTCCTTATCACAGCGGCATGTCCCAGACGGTAACGGTGAGTGCCAAAACGGAGAAGGCGCTGCTGGACAATCTCACTTACGTCAATTTGCACACCAAGGCTTATCCGAAGGGAGAGGCCCGTGCGCAGATGATCGTCAAACCCTAACTCGTTGGCGCAGTATGCCGACGCCTATCGTCAGAGAGGATTGCAGGAATGAAAAAGCGTCTTAAAGGGTCGGTTGCGGCAGCTGTGGTGGCGGCGACCCTGTGCGTTGCCATGCCGGCTTTGGCCGCACTCAAGCCGGGTGCAGCCGCGCCTGCTTTTACGGCCGAAGCCAGCCTGGCCGGCAAGGATTTCACCTTCTCCCTCAAGCAGGCGCTCAAGAAAGGGCCGGTGGTGGTGTATTTCTATCCATCCGCCTACACCGGCGGATGCGATATTGAGGCCCACACTTTTGCAACGGAAAAAGCGAAGTTCGATGCGGCTGGCGCCACCATCATTGGCGTATCCGCAGACAGCATCGATCGACTCAATACCTTTTCATCCGATCCGAACTATTGCGCGGGCAAGTTCCCCGTAGCCTCCGATGCCACCGGCAGCATTGCGGCGTCCTACGACCTGAAGACCATGGCGGCCCAGCCCGGCATGACCGACGTACGCGGCGTGGCTATCCATCATGGCTTCATTCCACGTACGACGTTTGTCATCGATCGTCATGGAAAAATCGTCGCCACGCTCTCCTCGGAAGCTGACCACCTTCATCCGCAGGATCATGTGAAACAATCGCTGGCGATCGTGCAGCGTATACAGGCTGGCAAGGCGCCTTAAGTCAGGTGGGGCGGGTCAGTCCCGCCCCATTTTAAGCAGCCCTGGTCCACCGCTGCCTGGTCATTGCTGGCGGCGCTAAGTCCACTCCAGCAAAAACCATGCGGAAAGCGAAGAGCCGGGCGAAATGTGTTGCGCACGTCCCAGGTTGAATGCATCCGGCGGGCCTGTTTGTGGTTCAACGCAGGTGGCATGGATGGGTTCGTCGTAAACCACCCAATGGTTGCAGTCCGATGTCAGGCGGACACATTGCCCCTGGCGATGGAGAAACGCCGGCCTGTCATTGAGGAAGCAATCGTCCCAGGGACTGGGAGGCGGGGCCGCCAAAGGAAGTGTGGCGATGCCATCGACGTCGCGGGGATAAAAACGTTGCGGCTCGAAATCCAGGCGATCAGGCTTGTGGAACCAGGGATGCCATCCCATCGTGGCGGGCATGCGATGTTTTCCTGCCATGAGTGTCAGCGTCATACGAACACGGTTTTCCTCTACTTCGATGTGCTGGCGGGCGGTTCCGCCAAACGGCCAGCACTCGTTCTCAGGCAGCGCTAACGAAAGATCGATATACGTAGACGCCTGTGCATCGACCTGCCACGGCATTCCAAATGCCACGCCGTGAATTGCATGGTCGCCAAAATTGAGGGGCAGATGATAATCGCGCCCTAAAAAATGGAATCGCCCGTGCCTGATGCGTCCTGCCCACGGCAACATCGGATAGCTGCCCCAGGCGATCATCGCCTCGTTGTCGATATGATGGCCTATCAGCCACTCGACCCCATCAAAAGTTATCTGCGCGATTCTGCCTCCCGCTGCGGGAGCGATATCGACAGCGAGTGCGCCATGCGTGATACGGACAAGCGGGCCGACGGACAAGGGATACTGCGCATCGTGGCTGGGCGATGCGTCTGGGCTGGCGTTACTTTCCATAGGGATGGAGGGTAATGATGTTGCCGTGCTCGTCGTAGTGCAGTTCCGTTACTTTCATCGAACGCAGATGCGTAATGCCGCCTGACAGAATCGCATCGTGATAGAACAGATACCACTTGCCGCCGAACGCACAAATGGAATGATGTGTGGTCCAGCCGATTACCTCGGTCAGAATCTGCCCGCGGTAGGTAAAGGGGCCATAGGGACTGTCTCCCGTCGCATAACAGAGAAAATGCGTATCGCCGGTCGAGTATGAAAGGTAGTACTTGCCTTCATACTTATGCATCCACGGCGCTTCGAAATAACGGCGATCATGATCGCCGGCCCGTAGTGGATGGCCCGCTTCGTCAAGGATGATGATTTCGCGAGGCACTTCGGCAAACTGCTTCATATCATCGCTTAGCCTGGCCATGCGAGGCCCGAGCGCAGGGGCATGGGCCGGCGGTTCTTCGTGCGCCTCAGCAAAAACATTGTCACGGTACTTTTGCAGCTGGCCGCCCCAGATGCCTCCGAAGTACATGTAGAACGCACCGTCTTCGTCCTCGAATACGGCAGGATCAATGGAATAGCTTCCACGAATGGCTTCGGCTTCCGGTTTGAAAGGGCCTTCCGGTCGGTCAGAGACTGCGACGCCGATCTGGAAGATGCCATCAGGGCGCTTGGCCGGAAAATAGAGGTAATACCGGCCGTTCTTATGCGCGGCATCCGGTGCCCACATTTGCCGTTCTGCCCAGGGCACATCTTTGACGTGCAACGCGACGCCGCAGTCCACTGCCTTGCCGTCGGGCGCATCCATGCGAAAGACATGGTAGTCCTCCATGCAGAAGTGATCGCCGTTGTCGTTGAAGGGCACACCGCCGTCGATATCGTGCGAAGGGTAGATATAGATGGCGTTGCCGAACACGTGGGCAGACGGATCCGCCGTGTAAATATGCGTGGCCAAGGGCTGAGAAAGGGCTCGAGCGGCCAAGGCTTGAAGCTCGAGGCTTGTGGTCTCGTCAGACATGGGATACCTGTTTGATTCGGTTCATCAGGAAGCGGTCGCGGCTTGAAGGCGACGCGCGCCAAGTTCCTGTTCGATACGCCGTTCCATTGGCTTGTCGATTTCGTAGAGGAAAAGGAGCGCCACCGCCAGCAGGAAGGGCAAGGAGCAAAGCACGCTTACCGTTAACCTGATGCCACTGATGACTCCGGGTGTTTGGATAGCTGCATCAGGATGATAGCCATAGTGGGCCAGGATGCCGGCCACCAGTGCGCCACCCATGCTCAATCCCACCTTCAACCCGCACAACATGGCTGAAAAGATGATGGCTGTGGCACGCCGTCGGTTTCTCCATTCCGAATAATCTGCCACGTCGGCAGTCATCGCCCATAGCAGGGGAATGGTGATGCCATAGAAGAAACCGTGAAGAATGTATGAGCCTATGACGAACGCGACAGCGTCTGGAGAATAGAAGTAGAACACCAATAAGAATAGCGTCGAGGCAAATAGCGCACCGCCGAACACATCGCGCTTGCCGAAGCGATCGGCGAGGCGTTTGGAAAAGCCGATGCCGACGATCATGAAGGTGATGCCGAGTCCGTTGAAAAGGCTAAAAGCGGAGGTGGGCGCATCCTTGGGCCAACGGAATTCCGACAGCCCCATACCGATCAAAAGCTTGTTCAATCCAGCTATGAAATCGTTGAATCCGACATGGCCGAGGAATGCCGCGAGTTGCGGCTCGCTCAGGTAGTACTTGAAGTAGTAGATGTACATGCCGCCTTTCAACGCAAGGTTGATAAACAGCAAGATGGTAACGGCGAGCATGATCTGCCACGGGCGATTCTTGAGCAGGTCGGTCAGGTCGTCGCGGACGCTGGATTTCTGCTCCTTTGCCGGCACGATGCGTTCTTTCGTCGTGAGGAATGTGATCAGGAAAAAAATCGTGCCGACGATGGCGAACAGCATCATCGTATTATGAAAACCGCGCGCCTTGTCGCCATGCCCCAGAATCAGCACTAGCGGCAGCAGTAACACCTGGATAATGAATTGCGCCACCATCACGGCGACAAAACGATATGAGGAGAGGCTGTTGCGTTGTGCCATGCTGCCCGTCAGCACGCCGCTGAGTGCGGAATAGGGAAGGTTGTTGGCTACGTACACCATGACCAACAGCGTGTAGGTAGCCATGGCATAGGTTACTTTGCCATGTTCACCTAGGGAGGGTGTGCTGAAGGCAAGCAGGGAGAGCGCGCCGAAGGGGATGGCAGTCCAAAGTATCCATGGACGGAATTTGCCCCATCGGGTGTGGGTGCGGTCGGCCACCAATCCGATAATGGGTGTGAACACGAATGCACCGAGCAGTCCTACGACAAAGATGACGGTCGCCGCCGTCGCTGCGGGAATCCGGAAGATATCCGTGTAAAAGAAGGCGAGAAACGTTACCAGCGTCTGGAAGATAAGGTTAGCGGCCAGGTCACCCAGGCTGTAGCCGATTTTTTCCGTGACCGAAAGTACTTGGGAAGGGTTGTTCATCTGCACTCAATCATCGTTGGATACGTCCATGTACAGCACGGCCCGTCCGGCTTGGTAGAGCCGGACGGGCCGCATGGCACATCATGCAGGGGTCTGAAAATCAGAAGCTGCCACGTACGCCGAGCATCACCGTATAGCCGGGGGTGTAGTAGGTATACGCGGCATTATTGTAGGTAAACGTGCTACGCAAGGGCGCCTTCGTCATATTGATGAAATTGAAGGTGACCTCCGGCTTTGATGGCAGGTGCGCAAACTGATAGCTGGCCGACATATCCAGCTGGCCGCGGGCATCTGTCTTGATCTGCCCGAACGAAAGGCCGTTCTGATTCGGCGTGGAGCTGATTTGCGCGGAATTCCACACATACGACACGCGTACCGTTGCCCCGTAGCCTTCCCAATAACCGGTCAGGTTATAGGTATGCGGTGAGATGCCGACGGCCTGGGCGGGGATGCCGCTACCGATGTTACGCTGGGAAATCACCGTGTAGTTCGCCTGAATGCCCAGGCCCTTCATGATGAAGTCGAGCGGCTGCACCCAATTCGCTTCGGCGCCCTTGATGAAGAGCGTGCCGTTGGCATTGACTTGTTGCTGCACTTGCACTTGGGCAGCACTCGCGCCACCGCGCAGGTCGATCGATTGCTGCTGTGTCGGAGTCAATGTGGCGAAAGGAATGCCAAGTTCCGTGAAGGGAACGAGGTTGACGCCGTTGACGGTAAATCCGGTAACGCGCTTGCCGAACATATCCAGGCCGACATAGCCCTCATGGCCGGTATACCACTCGCCGCCGAAGTCGAGGTTGGTAGAAATATAAGGTGACAGCTTCGGATTACCCTGCGTTGCAGTTTCCGCGGCAGGGTCGCTGAAGTTGGTGTTGGGCAGCATCGCACTGGGGTCGGGGCGTGTCATGGTGCGCGATGCATCCAGGCGCACGATGACGTTGTCGGCTGCGTTGTAGGCGATGTTAAACGAAGGCAGATACACACCGTAGTCATGCTTCAGCGTCACGTACTGAAGCTGGCCACCGATCGACGACGGACCTGCAATGGTTTGGTCGGTGTAGGCATGGCGGACACCGCCGTTGACACGCAAGTCGTGTCCTCCCAGATCAAACCTGCCATTGCCTTCCACATACCAGGCCCAGGTGCTTTCTTCGATATTGCCGGTGCCGGCACCCGTGGCAGCCGCGGTGGACAGCGGGGCGATGGAGTCGAAATAGCCGTAATTGGTCGCGGCCATGATCGATGGATAGTTCACACCGATGAAGCCACCCGGTCCGGGCATCAGATAATTAGGCAGCTGCGAATTGGCGACTGCCGCTTCACCGTAGGCCTGCCAGGCCGTGGTATCCGTGTATGCCTTGATCTGGCGCAGGATATCGTCGTAGGCGACGCCGACCTTCACGTTATTGTCGTCGTCACCGATCTGCAGGTCTTCACGCGTCCCCTTGTTGTCGGTCACGCGTGTTTCGTTGTCGACGTTGAGGCGATACCAGATCCAACCCGCATTGGGGTTGTTGAGATTGATGTTCGGCGTGATGGTAGGGAAGTTGCCGCCGGTATTGGTGTAATTGACCGATATGTTCTGGCCCAGCGGCGTCTCCACGCCGACCGTCGGCTGCTGGTTGTAGTACCAGCTACGCTCCGAATAGCCCTGGAAATCCAGCTTGATGTTCTCATCATCGCCAAACAGCAATTCGCCACCCGGATTGATGTTGTAGAAATGAACGTGTTCGGAGTAGGGACGCGCTTCCAGAAAGTACTGCGCGTTGGCAAAGGTGGCATTGGTGACGACGTTGTTCTGGTCTACCTGCTCGTTGACCGGAATCATTTGACCGCTTCGGCCGATCAAGTCCATGTCGAGGCGGTTGAAGTCGCGTTCCTGCTTGGAGAACAACGTATCCAAGTAGAAATGCGCGCGTTCGTCCGGACGAAACTCGAACGACATCAAGGCTGACTGGTGATCGTTGACACCCTGGATGTACGCATTGCGGCCCAGGCGGGGAATCAGCGCATTGGCAATCTGCTGCGTGGTCAGGCCCGGGTTGTGAGCCAGCAAGTAAGCATTGTTGATGGTCTGACCTGCGGTGAGGCTGGCACCCGCGCCGGCTGGCACGGTGCTCGGGATGACCCAGCTGCCGCCGGCCGGACTGCAATGGCCTGCTGCGGTGCCGCATTGGGCGGCGCTCAGTTGCGGCGTAGTCCAGCCGATGGTCTCGAACCCGCGCACATCATAATCACTGCGCGATGCCGTCAAGCCGATAAGGGCACCAAATGTGTTGGATGCATTGGTCCAGCTACCGATGATCGCGCCGCGCGGCTTGACGTCGCTGCCGATCGAGTTGTAGCTGCCCTGTGCGGAATAGGTGAGGTGCGTGCCCGGATTATCGAAGGGGCGCGTGGTACGCATATCGACCACGCCAGCGACCCCACCTTCGGTCATGCTCGCTTCGGGCGTCTTGTTTACCGTCAACTGGGTGAAGAATTCAGTGGGCAGCAGATCCAGGTCTACCTCGCGGTTCTGGTTCTGCGCGTCCAGCGTACCGGAGGAGGCAACCGCGAGCTGATCGCCGTTGAGCAGTATCTTGGTGAAGTCCGTACCCAGTCCGCGAATCTGGATGTTGACGCCTTCGCCGTCGACGTCACGCGACATCTGCACGCCGGGAATGCGGTTCAACGACTCAGCGATGTTGGTATCGGGAAATTTGCCGATGTCTTCGGCGTAGACGGTGTCGACCACATTGGTCGCGTCGCGCTTGGCTTCGGTCGAGAATTGGATACTGTTGCGATAACCGCCGCTGACGTTGACGGTCGCAAGCTCCTTGGCGTTTTTCTTGGATGCTTGAGTGTCGTTGACGTTTGCCTGTCCCTGCGCCTGTGCGCCGGACTGTTGCGTGGTAGCACCGGTTTGCGGCGATGGTTGGCCTTGCGATGAATCCTGCGCCTGCGCGGCCCCCGCCGCGCCAAGCAGAGCAAGCAATAACGCATGCGACAACATGGTTCTTGCGTATTGAATCTGCACCGTATTCCCCTCCCAGTTTCTTGTGATTTAGCCGTCCCCTCAGACGTCCTGCGTCCGCCCGTGAAACGGATGGCTTGATCTTGCTTTGGCTAGAACGATCTTTCCCGCTGTGGGCTGCAAAAACGGTAGCGCTAACATTTTGCAGGCGCACGCTGCAGGGCAGCATGAGGAGCGTCGACCTCACAAACGGTAAAAAAAGCCGTCAAATACGCTACGGAATGGACACGGAACGTCTGGATTTTCGGTGCGGATCGATGCGAGGTAGCTTTTGGATTTGGCTATGTGTTAATGGTAGCGCTAACAATAAGGCGCTGAAAAAGTAGCCTGCGATGATGCAAAGCGGAAAAAAAGTTGTGCCGCAACCTGCTCATTTCAGCTGCTCCAGCCTCCATCATGGGCCGAAACAGAGCCCGCCACTGGGTTTGGTATGGACGATATCAGGCAGACATCAGCGGTCGCAGGACTGCATAGGAAGATCGGTAAGTTCCGTTGGCGTGTGTGCGCCATGCTCCTCGCGGCGACCACGATCAATTACATCGATCGTCAGGTACTTGGCGTGCTGGCGCCTTTCCTGCAAGACAAACTCGGCTGGACCGAAATCGACTACAGCAACATCGTCACGGCGTTCCAGACGGCCTATGCCATCGGCCTGCTATGCGCAGGCGCCATTATCGACAAGCTAGGTACGCGGCTTGGCTATGCGCTGGCTATCGGCATATGGAGCCTTGCCGCCATGAGTCATTCGCTGGCCACGGGTGTTGTCACCTTTGCGCTGGCGCGTTTTGCCCTGGGCCTCGGCGAGTCAGGCAACTTTCCTGCGGCAATCAAGGCGGTAGCCGAGTGGTTTCCACAACAGGAGCGCGCACTGGCTACCGGCATTTTCAATGCGGGGTCGAACATTGGTGCGCTGCTTGCGCCCTTGCTTGTACCGGTGGTGGCTGCAAGGTGGGGCTGGCAGGCCGCCTTTCTTTTTACCGGCATCTTGAGTGCCATATGGGTGAGCGTATGGCTGATGACATATCGAACGCCCGACAAGCAGCCCAAGCTGCAGGCGGCCGAGCGCGCATACATTGGACATGCGTCGCAGGCAACGCCGCGGCGGATGCCATGGTCGCAGCTCTTTCGCTATCGGCAGGCCTGGGCTCTCGTCGCCGCCAAGTTCATGACCGATCCGATCTGGTGGTTTTTTCTCTTCTGGCTACCCAAGTTCCTGCATTCGGAATATGGGCTTTCCCTGCTTGAGCTAGGGTTGCCGCTGGTTGCTATTTTTGTTTTTGCCGACATCGGCAGCATTGCGGGCGGCTGGATCGCGGCACGCTTCATAAAGCTCGGCTGGAGTGTCAATCGCGCTCGCAAAAGTGCGATGCTTATTTGTGCGTTGATGGTGGTGCCGATCATCTTCGCTGCAAAAGCGAATAATCTTTGGCTGGCGGTCGCCCTCATCGGCCTGGCCACTGCCGGGCATCAAGGCTGGTCCGCCAATGTCTATACCCTGGCCTCCGATATGTTCCCGCGTCGCGCAGTGGCTTCGGTGGTTGGCCTGAGTGGGTTCGCAGGCGCGGTGGGAGGCATGTTGATATCGACGGTCATCGGCCTTTTGCTGCAGGCTACGGAAAGCTACGTACCGGTATTCCTGATAGCCGGCTTCGCCTATCTGCTGGCGTTGGTTGTGATCCATCTTTTAGTGCCCCGGCTCGCACCGGTGGCGTTGGAGGAGGGCGCCGCTTCACCACATACGCCATGACAAGCATCGCTGTTGTCATCACTCCCGATCCCGAGTGAGCAACCTGACTTAGGGTCGGCCGTTCCATCTCATTTTGTCACGCTACTCATATCGCCATGCCCGCTCTATCACTGCAGCCAGACCGCCTCTTTCCATCCGAAGCAAGCCAACGTGCCATCGCCAGGCGTCTTTACGCCCAGGTATCGGACTTGCCGATCATCAGTCCGCACGGGCATACCGATCCGGCGTGGTTCGCGGAGAACATGCCATTCGCTAATGCGACGGAGTTATTGCTGGTGCCGGACCATTACGTCTTCCGGATGCTTTACAGCCAGGGCATTTCGCTGGATGCGCTGGGTATCCCGCGCCGGGATGGCTCGCGCGCTGACGTTGATCCGCGCGAAGCCTGGCGCCTGTTCGCGGCGAATTTTCATCTGTTCCGCGGGACGCCATCGTCCATGTGGCTAAATCATGTTTTCCATGAAGTATTCGGCTTGCGCACGCGGCTGAGCGCCGAAACGGCAGATCTGTATT
This sequence comes from Dyella sp. SYSU CM1112, assembly GCF_058216415.1. Classification (NCBI taxonomy): domain Bacteria; kingdom Pseudomonadati; phylum Pseudomonadota; class Gammaproteobacteria; order Lysobacterales; family Rhodanobacteraceae; genus Dyella; species Dyella sp. SYSU CM1112. The sequence continues at coordinate 20,867 of NZ_JBZEGI010000022.1, forward strand.
TCGATCACATTACCGATGCGCTGCAGCAACCGACCTATCGCCCGCGCGCGCTCTTCGAACGTTTCCGCATCGAATTGATCGCCACGACGGAATCGCCGCTCGATCCATTGACACATCATGCAGCCATCCGGCAGAGCGGCTGGCAAGGGCGCGTCATCACCGCCTATCGACCGGACCCTGTGGTGGACCCGGAACACGAACAATTCCCTTCGGCACTGCAGCAGTTCGGAGAGATCACGGGCGAGGATGTCTATGGTTGGGACGGTTATCTGCGCGCGCATCGCCAGCGGCGGGCCTTCTTCGCCCAAGCGGGCGCGACCTCTACCGACCATGGCCATCCCACGGCAGCCACGGCCAATCTCTCCAGGAGCGAAGCCAGTGCCTTGTTCGACAAAGTGGTGCAAGGCAAGGCGACCTCCGTGGAGGCAGAGCTGTTCCGTGCGCAAATGCTCACCGAAATGGCGGCCATGAGTCTCGACGACGGTCTGGTCATGCAGATCCACCCGGGGTGTTTCCGTAACCACAACCGTGAACTGTTCGAACGGTATGGACGAGACAAGGGAGCGGACATGCCTCTGCGTACTGAATACGTCACGGCCTTGAAGCCGCTGCTGGACCGTTTCGGCAACGAGTCTAGTTTCAAGCTGATTTTGTTTACGCTGGACGAAAGCACCTACAGCCGCGAACTTGCGCCGTTAGCTGGCCACTACCCAGCTTTGTTCCTCGGCCCTGCCTGGTGGTTCCACGATGCGCCGGAGGGCATGTGGCGTTTCCGCGAGTGGACGCTAAGCAGTGGTGGCTTCTACAACACCGTCGGCTTCAACGACGACACCCGCGCCTTCCTTTCGATCCCCGCGCGGCACGATGTGGCACGTCGTGTCGATTGTGCCTTCCTTGCCAAGCTTGTGGCTGAGCACCGCATGGACGAAGACGAGGCCATGGAACTGGCAGTCGATCTCGCCTACACACTGCCAAAGCAGGCTTACAAGCTTTAGACACTGTCCAAATCTGCGGCGTTTGGTAGGACCGGGCGCCGTAGAGACGCGGAATCATGGTGCGCCTGGGTATGTCGTAGTACCTGCTCACCGGATGTACCTGCCTGCGTCACCCGCAACTTGACGATCCTTCATCCCTCCAGCGTGCATTTGGCGATATCGAGGGCCGGAGGAAATGGAAGGCGGCTTGCACGCAAAGATCGCCCTCTTGAACGGCGACCGAGTTCACGCTTTGAGTGATTAGCTCAAAAGTAAGCGCCGAACAGGCCATCAATAATCTTTTCCGAGTTGTACTATCCGACGAGTCGTAAATTATCTGCGCCTGCTATAACGCTACCTTGATGGCACAGGTAGTGCGGAGGCGCTTTTCTGAGCAGGCGAAGTTTTTTGAATTTAGCGGTGAAGAGAGGCAAGCATCACATTCCCCGGCAGACACAGGACGAGTTTGGGTATCCATGCACGAAGCATGGCTTGTGATCGATCAATAAGAAAAACGTGTTTTGTGTGGGACGCATAAAACCGGGAAAGCGGGTGACGCGTGCGGGTTGTCATAGCGGATGATCACGAAGTAGTGCGCATCGGTGTGCGAGTCATACTGGAACACAGCGGTGAAGGCTATGACGTCGTAGGGCAGGCGGCTGGTGGCGGCGAGCTGCTGGAAGTATTGGCGCGTACCACGTGCGATCTGGTCATCACCGACTTCCTGATGCCTGAAGAAGATGAAGATGCTGTAGCCTTTGACGGGATCAACCTGCTGCGTGAATTACGCAACCGCTACCGCGCGCTGCCGGTGGTAGTCATGACGATGGCGCGTCATTCCGCCATCTTCCGCACCATGTACCAACAAGGGGCGGATGCGGTGGTGGAAAAGGCGCATCTTGTCCAGGAACTATTGCCCGCTTTGCGCACAGTACGCAGTGGCCGCACCTATGTCAGCCAGCATGGTGTCAAACAGCGGACGAAGGATTACGCGATGCCTGGCCGGTTCGAGGGCGACAAGCCCGAGCCACGGCTTTCCTCGCGTGAGGCAGAAGTGATCCGCTTGTTCGTCGAGGGGCGGAGCATTACCGAAATCGCTGCCCTTACAGGCCGCAGCGTCAAGACCATAAGCCGGCAAAAGCGGTGCGCCATGGAGAAGCTGGAGCTAAGCACCAATGGACAGGTGTTCGCGTACGCGCGTGCACATGGTCTGGATCTTTAGCAGCGATCGCGCAGCCATTATCGAGTCGTGTCTTGAGAAGTCTGCTTCGGTCATCGCTCGGAGCAGAACATCGTGTGCGTCTGCGCCGTGTAGAAAATGCCTACTGGGTTGGCTTTCACGTTATCTCCACAAGATTTTGAGATATTTCTTATTTTATTCGATCTAAATGACGCCTAACCTTGAGATAAATCTTAAGGCTCGGTCCATTTCCCCCGCTGACGCAGTTAGGTAGAAGACCTGCATAGTCAGTCAGGGGGCGAATAAAGGTGTGTAAGTCATGCCCTTGTCATGACTTGGCAAGTGTTTCCAGGGAGTGCATTCATGCTTGACGTAAACGTTCGCCACGCGACATCCGATCCTGGCATGAGCATCCGCGCCGACCACACACGATACAGATCTTGGCCAACCCACCCATAAAGCATTCGGATTTGCCGTTTTCTCCGCTTTACAACGCATCGCGCCCGCCCGTGAAGGGCACGGCCATCAGCTATCGAATGGGATTGGGGGATGGAGCCGCTGAAATCTGCGGTCAAGCGCAAACTTTCGTTGCCTGGGCTCACTGTTATCAGTCGCATGCTTGAGGTGTGCAGGCTAGAGGCAATTACTTTGCAAGAGGGCGGCTTGAATGGCGCTCTTGGCAGCTATCGGCGCGATGGTGCGAACTTTTGCAGCTTCGCTGCCGATTTCGCGTTGCATGGGCGTTTTTTGCTGCCGCAGGAGCACTATTTGGTCTGTTATCTGCATGACGTCGCGCCGGAAAGCTGGTGTGCCGGCATGCCGCTGTCGGCAGGTACGATGCTCCTGATACTGCCCGGCAGCGCGTGCGACCTGATGCTAGGAGCGGGATCGCGCGTCAGCTTGGTGCTGGCGCCGCTTCGTGGCGCGATGAAGCGCATCATCGACGTGCATGCCGACTCGTTCTGCGTACCTGGCCGACAATTTGCCTTGTTCACGCAAGAATGGCATATGGGTTCGCCTTTACGCGTCTGGCACGAAATGTTGTATCAGGGCCTGGCGGAAGGAAACATTCCGCAGTTAGAGCGGCTGATTGATAGCGGTGCTACCGATTTTCTCGCTGATGAACGCGGGATGCGGGCCTTGTTTGGTCAATCCGATGGATTCTTCGCACCCCATCCTGCCCATCGCCGCGCGCAGTACCCGGCGTTCCGCAAAGCTGCGCAATACATGCGCGATAACCTGCAGCGCGACATTTACATGGACGAGGTGGCTACCGCCGCACAGATCAGCGATCGCAGCCTGCGCATGGTTTTCGACGATCTGCTTGGCGTATCGCCCACCCGGTATTTGACCTTGCTGAGGCTGCATGAGGCGAGCCGCCGGCTTTCCATGCGCGGTGCCGAAAAGCTGTCGGTAAAGTCTGTCGCGATGAATTGCGGCCTATGGAACTTATCGCGATTTGCGGCCAGTTACCGGCGAGCCTTCGATGAGCATCCCAGCGATACGCTGCTGCGATCGTATAGCCTTGCTTCGTGATCTACACCGGCGCTACGGCCGATGTAACACGACGCGAACAACGCCAGAAGGAAGATCTCGAAAGAGTTAGCGAGAATGAATCGTCTGTCTTCGCTTTTTAGCACCGAAGCGACGTGGACGATTTGCTTCGCTTCCATTTTCTGGCAGTGACCTAGCCTCCGTAGTCGTCCGCTCTGAAGTCTCTCCATGGCAATAGATCTTCTAGAGCATTGTACGCAACCGGATTAAAGTCCCAGAACGGAGAAGGCGGCGTGTAGTGACCGCTGTTATTATTCCACTTCCCCATTTGTTCATAATACAACGCCATATCACCGGCGTAGAGCACCGGTTGTCTATGCGAAATCGACGTATGACCCTCAACATGGAATCTCTCAGGAATATGGTCGTTGCCGCGGGAAACGCCGCAGAGCACACGCAATGGGTTATCCTTGTCAGGAATGGGGACGACATAGCTGAATAAGCCATGCGCGCGTGGTACACGAGCGCCGGGGACCATTGGCGAAAAACTGTAAACATGATTTGTTTTTTGCAAAATAAATATGTTCTCAAGAGGCGCAAGATCTTGTAACTCGGCGTCAGGATCAACACGAAGGAGGTTAAAGCCCGACTCAATTGCTGATTGAGGGCCTTGTTGATGCTCAGGGTTTGTCGATGTTCCTTGCCCTGTCTTGTCCTCTGCAGTTGTTAACCTGGCTCTTTTAGTTGTAATAGGCTCATCTATGTCTGGCGGAGCAGGAGTGCTTGATCTTGATAGTGCGTTTCCTTCATTTTTGACTACGTCATCGAGGAGCGAATTAACCGCCGCTAGGACCTCTGGGTCAATCTCTACGCGGCCCGTAGGATCACTATGGTTGATGGGATCACAGGTGCAGTAAGCGTACGGGTTGATGCCACCAGGGCCAAAGGGACTGACGTTATCCCGAGCATTAAAACGCATCAATCCAGGAAGATCGAAGCGATGACCGTTGCCCAGCGGATAGGCCATCGTAATGGCATCCTGATAAGCCCCTGTAAAGCCTAGACTCTGGAACATAAAAATCTCCATTAAACACGAGACAGGTCAAAAAGAATACGATTAAAACCTGGCTTAACTGCATATAACGTCAAGTCGACCACGCTCTGCCTCAAAGATTGGAAGGCAGCATAATTTCGCACTAGTATTCGCGCCTTTGCTGTAGCGCCCTGAATATTTGCGTGGGATGTCAGCATCACGGGCGATCTCCGGATTTCGTGCTTTCCCCACTTCCCATAACCGGACACGCCCATGTGCCCCTCCGCAGACGCAGGGGCGACAGCGTAGCCATACTTCCAAACCATTGCTCGCGGGCGACCGTGGGCTAGCGACTTTGGACATCTGTCCATCGCAGGGCTTGCCTTTGCACGTGCTGCGCATATGCAGCTCCACATTTCTTCCTTCGGCCATGATCATCGACGCAGCGTGTCGGCTGCTTTCCATATTTGTACGATAATTTCCGAAAAAGGGTATTCCTTTGCCGATTCTGTGCATCCTTTTCCGATTCGTTCCGCTTCAATGAACCCATCGCCATCTGCATGAAGTAGATGCCGCGGTTGGGGGTATGAAGTTGAGGCGGCTATGACATTCTTCTGCGACACAGCGAACATCGACGGTTTGCGCACAACGTGCGCGCATCCGCAGGCAAGGGCGTATCGATCCAGCGCCGATCCGGCATGCCGATGGCATCCATCTGCATGCCTGCATCCCAATGTTCCGTGCGCAGGCTTCAGCGCATTTGCTGCGTACTGAACAGTCGTTTTTCCCGCATGCAAGGACGACATGTGTCCGCGAAACAACGCGGGCGGCTGGCGATCGACTCCACCCTCTCGATAACGCCTCAGGATCGTTGCCCGCCGGGAAGTCTCGCTCGATGTGCATCACGGCATCCGGTGATTCGAATTTGTCATCCGCGCAAGCGGATTTTGGAGAAAGCCATGAACAGGATCTACAGCAAAGTCTGGAATGCTTCGCTCAACAAGCTGGTGGTAGCGTCGGAATTAGCCGCTTGCTGTCGCAGTAGCGGGAAAGGCGAGCACGGTACGAATGTCCAGCCATCCCTTCGAGGCATCATCCAGAGTATCAGCGCGGCCATCGGCGACGGTTGGGTACGGCTTGGCTGGAAGTCGGTCATGGGAGCGTTGCCGATACTCGCAGGTGTCATGGCGCCTGGGATTGCGTCCGCGCAATACAACGCAGGCGGAGGCACTACTTCAGGGACTGGCCAGATTGCGATCAGCGGTAACTGCGGCGGCGGCACGGATGCGCAGACGCTTGGCGGCTCAGCCGACTACAACGAAATCGCCATAGGGTGTTATGCCGTTGCGCAAGGCATCAATGCCACGGCACTCGGTCAAAATGCCAAAGCTCAGGCTACTGGCACCGTGGCGCTAGGGGTAAACTCCACTGCAAACGCAACGTATGCAACCGCTCTTGGTGTCAGCGCTATTGCTTCAGCAGCCAACGCCACCGCGGTAGGGATTAATGCAGCTGCAAGCGGTTCGGATGCGACCGCTGTGGGCGAGGGTGCGCAAGCCGGCATCGGTTCGACGGCATTAGGCGGAGCGACAATTGCCACCGGCAATGGTGCGATCGCGGCCGGACTAGGCGCCCAGGCAGCCACCGATCACTCGACGGCGATTGGTTGGCAGGCTTATGCAACGGCGCTCAACTCCATCTATATAGGTCCACGTACAACCGGGGTGGGGGCTTCGGCAGAGTCGGCTATTGCCATAGGCACGGATGTGCAATCGTCGGGCACTTATGCCATCGCCATGGGCCTGCAGGCCAATGCGAGCCAATCTCAGGCGATTGCTATCGGCGAGCAGGCCAGTGCATCAGGCGCTTCCGCGTCAGCCATCGGGGTTCAAGCCAAGGCAGCAGGAAGCAATGCGTTGGCGGCCGGCCCAGACGCCAACGCATCTGCCAATTTCTCGCTCGCTTTAGGCAACCAGGTCGCTGCCACCGGCGCCGGATCCGTGGCAGAAGGGTCAGGCGCCCAAAGTACAGGGACATCTGCCGTGGCGGTAGGCAACAATGCCTATGCTTCTCAGACCGACGCGACAGCATTAGGTGTAGGCGCTAGCGCCACGCAAGCGAACGCCGTGGCAGTCGGCGCGCTTGCCATCGCAAATGGTGCCCAGGGCGTTGCCATCGGTCACTCCGCCAACGCGCAAGCTGCCTCGACTGTTGCGATAGGTGACAGCAGCTCGGTATCAGCGACGGCAGGCACCGGTTCGTTCGCGGGCGGCTACCAGTCGAAGGTGCTCGGCGGGACGGGCGCGGTGGCGATCGGTCAACAGCAAACGGTGAACGGCAACGGCGCGGTCGCCATCGGCGATCCGAACACGGCCACCGGCAACGGCGCCGTTGCAACGGGCGCGAACGACACCGCCACCGCCGACGGCGCCGTCGCCATCGGCAATAACAACAACGCCACAGGGCAGGGCGCGGTAGCGTTGGGCAACTCGTCCAACGCCACCGCGGCCAGCGCGCTGGCCTTCGGCGATACGGCCACGGCCAGTCAGGCCAACGCGATAGCGCTGGGCGCCGGCGCAACAGCGGGGACGCAAGCTGGTGACGTGGCGCTAGGTTCGGGCTCGGTCACGGCAACCGTGGTGAACACGGCGACTGCGACTGTCAACAACATCACCTACTCGGGCTTTGCCGGCACCAATGCCACCAGCACGGTAAGCGTGGGAGCCACCGGCGCACCACGTACCCTTACACACGTTGCGGCAGGCCAGATCAGCCAGACGAGCACCGATGCGATCAACGGCTCCGAACTGTATAGCGTCGCCAATACATTGACCTCGCAGATTACCGCGGCGCAGACGCACGACTACAGCGTCAACAGCATTTCCACCGGCACCGACACGAACTACAACAATGCAGGCGCGACCGGCTCCAATGCTTTGGCGGCCGGCGTCAGTGCTGCCGCTTCCGGCACAGACGCCACGGCAGTGGGCAACGGTACCAACGCCAGCGGCACGAACAGTACTGCGTTGGGCAATGCCAGCACGGCCAGCATCGGCAACGCCGTGGCGATCGGTAGCGGTGCCATCGCGGGTACGAACGCGGGCGATGTAGCGCTGGGTGCGGGCTCCGTGACGGCGACGGTGGTGCAGACGGGCGGCACCACCCTCGATGGTGTCAGTTACACCTTCGCCGGTGCCACACCCTCCAGCACAGTGAGCGTGGGCAGCGTGGGTAATGAGCGCACCATCACCAATGTGGCGGCGGGCCGGATCAGCCAGAACTCTACGGACGCGATCAACGGCAGCGAGTTGTACGCCACCAACCAGGCGGTCAACAGCCTGAATACCACGGTGGCTAACGGACTCACGCATTACTACAGCGTCAACGACGGCGGCACGCAGCAGGCCAATTACACCAACGACGGTGCCACCGGCACGAACTCGCTCGCCGCTGGCGTAGCAGCCTCCGCCAACACCACCAATGCAACCGCGCTGGGTTACAACGCGCAGGCGACCATCACCGACAGCGTGGCGCTGGGTTCGGGTTCGGTTTCAGACCGTGCGCTGGCGCCGGCCAGTGGCACCGTGGGCGGCACGTACATTCCCTACAACACCACGGACCGCACGCTGCTCGGTGCAGTGTCGGTGGGCAGCCCGACCAGCTATCGCCAGATCACCAACGTGGCGGATGGCACGGCGACCAACGATGCAGTCACCGTGCGTCAGCTGACGGGCGCGTTGAGTTCGTTTGCCACGACGACGACGAAGTACTTCCACGCCAACTCTACCGATCCCGATTCATTGGCGGTGGGCAACAACGCCATCGCAGTGGGCCCGAACACGGTGACGAATGGCGACAACGGCGTAGCCATGGGTAACGGCGCGATCGTGCAGCAGAATGCGCCGGGCGGTGTGGCAATCGGTGAGAACGCCATCTCGTACCTGCAGGATTCGATTGCGATGGGCACGAATGCTTCAGCCGGCGGCATTCAAGCCGTGTCGATTGGCGCGGGCGCCACCACCGCCGATCCCACCAGCGTGGCGCTAGGTGCTGGCGCGAACGCCAGTGCGCAGGCCGGAGACGTGGCGCTTGGCGCGAACTCGACTACCTCGGCGGTACATGGCACCAGCAGTGTGATGGTGGGCGGCAATACCTACGCGGTAGCCGGCACCACGCCGACCAGTACGGTGAGCGTAGGCAGCGCAGGCAATGAACGCACGGTTACCAACGTGGCGGCAGGGCAGGTCAGTGCCACCAGTACGGATGCCATCAATGGTTCGGAGTTGTATGCAACGAATCAACAGGTGGACGCCAACACCAGTGCCATTAGCAACCTCAACAATACGATCACCAACGTCACCAGCGGAAGTTCCTCCAAATACTATTCGGTGTCTTCTACAGGCAATGCTTCTTCTGCCACGGGTACGAATGCGGTGGCCGAAGGTCCATCCTCCTCAGCCTCGGGCAACAACAGCGTCGCGGTCGGCAGCAACAGCAGTGCCTCTGGCAATAATTCAGTGGCGCTGGGTGCGGGCTCCACCGATGACGGACGTTCCAACGTGGTGTCAGTAGGTTCGTCCTCCCAGCAGCGGCAGATCACCAATGTGGAAGCCGGTACGGCAACCACCGACGCGGCAAACGTCGGCCAGGTAAACCAGGGTGTGCAAACTGCTGAGAACTGGGCGCAAAACTATACCGATCAGCGGCTCGCATCGATCAATCATGATCTCAACGCGATTTCCAATCGCGCGGACGCAGGTATTGCCGCAGGCATTGCCATGGCCAGTCTGGGCCAGGCCTATCAGCCGAACCTGAGCACTTTCGGCGTGGGCGTAGGTGCCTATCACGGAGAGGCGGGCGTGGCAGTGGGCTTGTCGACCATTTCGGAAAGCGGGCGCTACATCTTCAAGCTGGCCGCTTCATCCAATACGCAAGGTGATGTGGGTGTCGGCGGCAGCATCAATGTCGTCTGGTGAGGACAGGGAGGCGAACATGAAAACGTCAAAACAGCTGTTGGTAATCGCAATGACCACCCTGCTGACCATGGGCCTGAGCGCTTGCGGCAATGTCAGCCGCCATGTGGCCAAGGACGGCTCGCATGCACAGGAGCTTGTGTGGCCGAAACCGGATGAGGTGACTCCCATGCATCGCAGCGGCACGTTTCCCCAGCTGAGTGCCTTGCGCCAGTTGCATGCAGGCATGAACAAACCGCAGATTTCGCAATTGATTGGCTGGCCACACTTCGATGAAGGCGTGTGGAACGTGCGTGAGTGGAACTACGTGTTCAATTTCAGTGACAGCAACTCTCACATAACGGTGTGCCAGTTCAAGATCCTGTTCGATCAGCACAAGCTGGCGCGCAGCTTCTACTGGAAGCCGGAAGCGTGCGCGCGCTATATGCGTCCGTCATCTCCGCTTGCGCCAACACCTGCCGCGAAGGTGCTGAAGCAGGAAACCACGCTATCGACGGATGCCTTGTTCGTGTTCGACCGTTACGCGCTCAAGGACATCACAGATGACGGGCGTGTGCGGCTGGACGACTTGGCAGCGCGCCTGTTGAATGAGAAGGAACGCATAACGCGTATCAGTGTGGTTGGCTATACGGATCGGCTCGGCAGCGATGCCTATAACCAGTTGCTCTCGCAACGGCGCGCGGAGTCGGTGGCGGAATATCTCGAGGCCAAAGGCGTGCCAGGGGCATTGATCAGTGCCCAAGGGCGAGGGAAGGCAGCACCCTTGGTGCAGTGTGCGGATCACACGCGCAACAAATTGATTGCTTGTCTTGCACCAAACCGGCGTGTGGTAGTGCGGGTGAATGTGCGCGGCGATTGAACCTGTCCGACATGGCTTCTTTCTCGCGTGCGAGAGGGAAGCCGTATCGCGCCATCCATATCGTGGCAGCTTTTGCTTGTCCAATTTCAAAAACAGCATCGCGGGAACTGAACATCATGCGAGTCATTGCCTCTCTTGCTTTCTTCGCCCTGGCTGCCGTCACAACGGGCGTGCTTGCTCAATCCACCGCAGCGGCCCGTCAACCCACGCCACAGGATTATGCGCAGCGTAATCAGCAACTGGAGCAGGCGGCCCTGGAGGTAGCGAGGCTGGTCGACAAGGATCAGGAAGGGCAGGTATGGGACGGGGCTTCCAGTATCACCAAGCGGCTGGTCAATCGCGATGCATTCGTAAAGGGCGTCGGCGCCGATCGCAAGACGGCAGGTGCTTTGATCACGCGCACGCTGGCCAGATTGACCTTCAGTGAATCGGATGGCAAGAAACTTCCCTCCGGCCTATTTGCCAACGTGGCATTCGCGACGCGCTTCATCAATGAAAAGCAGCCGATACGTGAGTTGATTTCCTTTCACTTGGATAGCGACAAGGTGTGGCGTGTGACAGGCTACACACTGCGGTGATATCTATTAAGCAGGCTCTCAGTGTCGCTTGAAGCGCAGGGTGATCGAGGAACCGATGTACTACGTCACCGCCAGAATGAGTTTTTGATCATGGCTGTAAGCGTTCGCGATACCAAATCTGGCGAGGCATCTCCGAGCTTGGCGTACATGGTTCTCAGCGGATCGGTAAATCGCTGGTCGCCTGCGAGCGCGCCGAAGACCGATTCGATGCCGAGAAAGGCATTCACGTCGGCATACGGATCGCCGGTGCAGGCGAGGCCCGTGCGGGACAGACTTTCGTTGAGCGGGTCGACCAGCGCAACGCCATGATGAGCCTGCCGGCGCACAAACTGCATCCATGCCGCGACGGAAAGGCATAGCGACTCGACCGGCTGCTTCTTTGCTAACGCATCCGTGATCGTGCTGAGCAGGCGCACGGGTAATTTCTGCGAGCCGTCCCAGGCGATTTGCAATAGCCGATGACGAATGGCCGGATTACGGAAACGATCGAGGATGGCATCGATATACGCATGAACATCGAAGCCTTCCGGAAGGATCATGGCCGGAGCAATCGATTCACGCATCAATCGTTCCACGAATGCAGCAAGCGGCGGATCGCGCATGGCATCGGCAACGGTTTCCAGGTTCATGAGTGAACCGAGATAAGCCAGGGTAGAGTGCGCGCCATTGAGAAAGCGAAGTTTGGCGCGATCGTACCCCGCAATGTCACGGCTCAGCGTGGCGCCCACATGCTCGAAGGGCGGCCGGTCATTGCAGAAACGGTCTTCGATCACCCATTGCGTATATGTCTCGCGCTGGATGGGCCACGCGTCTGCACAGCCGAGTGCAAGGCTGACACGTTCGCGTAGAGCCTCGTCGGAGGCCGGCGTGATGCTGTCGACCATCGAGCATGGAAACGCGACGTTCCGCTCAATCCAGTCTGCCAGTGGAGGATCGATACGTTGCGCAAATTGCACGACGGCATGGCGTAGACGATGTCCGTTTTCCGCCAGGTTGTCGCAGCTGAGCACGGTGTAGGGGCGAAGGCCCTGCTTTTGACGCCTGCGCAGTCCCGCCACAATGTAGCCGACAGCGCTATGCGGTGTTTCAGGTACGGCAAGGTCATGCACGATATCCGGGTGCGTGGTGTCGAGGTCGCGACCCGCAAGGCAATATCCCTTCTCGGTGATCGTCAGCGTCACCAGGCGCACGGCGGGATCGGCGAGGCGCGCCAGCACCGTGTCCGATTCGTCACGCGCGGATAGCCATTCGCGCACCGATCCTATGACTCGCAACTGCGTAGGTTCGCCAAGCAGCAGCAGGGTGTACAAGCCATCCTGCGGTCGCAGCGCGTCGCGTACATCGGTGCTGTGCAGCGAGACACCGCAGATCGCCCAATCCGGATGCTCCGCCAGCAAGTCGTCGACGTACACCGCCTGGTGCGCGCGGTGGAATGCGCCCGCACCTATATGCACGATACCGATACGCGTGCCGTCGCGTGAATACGCAGGCTTGATGACGTTGTCGGGCAGCTGATCGAGCATGCTCGCCGACAAGCGCGGTATGGGAAGCGAGGTGGATTCGGCCATCAGCGTTTTACCTCGAACCCTTCCTGCGCAAGGAACGCAAGCATGTCCGTTTCGCGTAGCAGGTTGACGTCACCGGGAATGGAATGCTTGAGGCAAGCCGCCGCCGTCGCAAAGCCCAAGGCGGCGTCATCGGGCATTTCTCGGAACAGGCCATGCAAGAGACCAGCAGCGAAGGCATCGCCGCCACCGATACGGTCGACGATGCCGCTCAATGCATGCGCGACAGTGACGTGCACATGATCGCGCGTCGCCAGCAAGCCGATAATGTTCTGATCGTCCACGCTCTCGTGACGGCGTCCGGTAGCCGCCATGTAACGAAGGTGCGGCCATGCTGCAAACGCAGCGCTGCTGGCGGCGCGAAAACGCTCGCTCGCGTCGGCTTCGGGGAAGTTCATGCCGAGAATCAAGGCGACATCGCGGTCGTTACCGAAGATAACGTCTGCCTGCGCCGCCATCTCTCGCAATAGCGACGGTGCCTGGGGTGACCGCGATCCCCACAGTTTGCTGCGATAGTTGCAATCAAACGAAACCAACAGTCCTGCCGCGCGCGCAGCATGCACGGCATGCAAAGCTGCTTGCGCGGTGTTCTCGCACAGGGCCAGGTTGATGCCTGACAGGTGCAACCATTGCGCACCTGTCAGCAGAAGCGGCCAGTCGTAGCCATGCGTCGGGGTCAACGCAAATACCGAGCCCGCGCGGTCGTAGAGAACGTCGGAAGGCCGATGCATGGCCCCTGGCGACAGGAAGTACAGCCCCATGCGTCCATCGGCGTAGTGCAAGCGAGTCGTATCGACGCCATGACGACGCAATTCGGCGGCGCAAGCGTGGCCGAGCACGTTGTTCGGTAGCGCGCTCACCATGATGCTGTGGTGACCGAGAATGGCCAGCGAAGCGGCCACGTTCGCCTCGGCTCCCCCGAAGTGCGCGTTGAACTGCGGCGACTGGAAAGGCAGTTCATGGCCGGGCGGCGACAGTCGCATAAGCAATTCGCCGAACGTCACGATGCAGCGCGTCGCAGCAGAAGAGGAGGATGTCCCGATCATCGTGTGCTCCCGTCAGTCCTGCACGACCAGGTCTTTGCTCAGGCGGATATCGGCACTCGATGCGCCAATCTGCACCTGGTAGCGTCCAGGGTCCACCGCATAGGCGTGATGCGTGACGTCGTAATACTTCAGATCTGATTGCGGCGAGATGTCAAAGGACACCTCTTTCTCCTCGCCCGGCTGTAGCGCAATGCGCTGGAAGCCATGCAGTTCCTTGATCACGCGCACACGTGGTGCATGTAAAGGGTGCACGTAAAGCTGCACGACCTCATCGCCGGCACGTTGGCCGGTATTTTTGACTTTCAATGTCACCTTGATGTGATCCGCGGGGTGCACGGTGCTTCGGTCAAGCTGAAGATCCGAGTAGGCAAAGTGGGTATAGGAGAGGCCATAGCCAAAGGGATAAAGCGGCGTGCCCTTGAAGTAACGGTAGGTACGTCCCTTCATACTGTAATCATCGAACGGCGGCAGTTTTTCGCTGGCCTTGTAGAACGTAACCGGAAGGCGGCCCGCCGGATCCACATCTCCGAACAGCACATCGGCTACCGCATTGCCACCACGCTGGCCGGGATACCACGCCACCAGAATGGCCGGTAAATGTTGCTTGGCCCAATCGATTGCCAGCGCGGAACCGGTGGTGAGCACTAGCACTACCGGCTTGCCGGTGGCATGCAGGGCCTGCAGCAATGTTTCCTGTGTCGCCGGCAAAAGCAGGTTGGTACGGTCGCCCCCTGCAAAGCCAGGGTAGTGGACTTTCATCTCTTCGCCTTCCACATCGCTGGTCAGGCCGCCTACGAAGATCACCACATCGGCGCGACGTGCCGCATCCATGGCTTCTTCAAATGGCGGCTTGGCACCGGGCAACCGCCAGGACAGTTGTGCATCGTGATTCTGCTCGCTGTTGGTGTATTCCAGGCGAATGGCGTAAGCCTTGCCGCCCTGGAGATCGACCGTGGCACTCTTGGCCTGCGCATGACCGCTCCAGTCATCCATGACCAGGCGATTGTCGATATACAGGCGGAAACCGCCGCTGGAGACGGGATTCAACGCATAGCGACCGGATATGGGCGGCAACAGTTCACCGCTCCAGCGCACGCTGAACTGGTTTTTCTGCAGCGCCTTGTCGACCGGCAACTCACCCTGCAAAACCAAGTTGTCGGTCGGAGTGCTGTTATCCCAGTGGAAATTGATGTTTGCATCGGTGCGCGTAAGCACAGGAGTGCCGGCGAGATCGGCATTGCGGAAATACTCCGCTTTCAGACCGTGCTCGGTAGTGTTCGCGGCTGGCCGCAGATAGGTGGGCTCGATCAGCGTCGCATCGCCGTGACCGCCCATGCCTTCGACCAGGTCGGCGCCGTGCACGTAAGTGACGGTCGCATGGGGTACCGCCTCACGAATACCCTGGAGGATGGTTACGGGCGCGGCAGGCGTGCCGTGATAATTGCCGACCAGCGCGGTGACGCTATCCGCTGTAGGACCAATCACCGCGATGCGCTTCACATCGCGTGAAAGCGGCAGCAACCCGTTGTTCTTCAGCAGTACGATGGATTCCTGTGCAGCGCGGCGTGCCAGCGCATCGTGTGCAGGCGATTGATTGACCGAATACGGAAGCTTGGACCACGGCACGCGATCCGGCGGATCGAACATGCCGAGCCGGAAGCGCGCCAGCATCAGCCGTTTTACCGAGGTATCGATGTCGGCTTCGCTGACCAGGCCATCATGCACGGCCTTGGTCAGCGCGGCGTAGGTCGTGCCGCAGTTCAGGTCGTCACCGTTCTTCACGCCCATGGCGGCAGCCTGTTCGGCCGTCGGTACCACTTTATGGCGCATATAGATGTCATCGATCGCATCGCAATCGGACAGCACATAACCCTTGAAACCCCAGTCTTTGCGTAAGATCACCTGCAGCAAACGATGGCTTGCCGCGGCGGGCTCGCCGTCGACGCGATTGTACGCACCCATGACCGCATCGACATCCGCCTGCTGCACCAATGCCTGGAAGGCGGGAAGGTAGGTTTCATACAAATCGCGTTCACTGGGGTGCACGTCGAAATGATGGCGTTCCGACTCCGGACCGCTGTGCACGGCAAAGTGCTTGGCGGTGGCATCCAGTTTCTGATATTTCGGATCGTCGCCTTGCATGCCGCGCACAAAAGCGACCCCCATCTGCGAGGTGAGGTACGGATCTTCGCCATAGGTTTCCTGGCCACGCCCCCAGCGCGGGTCGCGGAAGATATTGATGTTGGGCGACCAGAATGTCAGGCCTTCATAGCGGCCGTGCATGCCGTGCCGCTCGAACTCGTTGTACTTGGCCCGCGCTTCATCGCTGATCGCAACCGCCTCTTCATGCAGCAGCGCCGGATCGAACGTCGCCGCGAGTCCGATCGCTTGCGGGAACACGGTCGCCTCCCCGGCACGCGCCACACCGTGCAAACCCTCGTTCCACCAATCGTAGGCCGGGATGCCCAGGCGCGGTATCGCCGGGGCGGCGTTTTGCATCTGCGAGACTTTCTCCTGCAGTGTCATGCGCGACACCAGGTCGGCAGCACGCTGTTCAAAGCTGCGATTCGGGTCTTGATAGATCGCCGTTTGCGACCAGGCAGGAGGCGCTGCGATCAATGCAGCGGCGATGAGGAGTCGAACGTTTTTTTGATGTGCTGTTTGCATGGTTACCTGGCCGCCATTGCTCTGATATCTCGCATGACTCCCTCCCCTATATGCAGGAGGGGAACGGGTGTTTTCGCATCACCAATCCCACATCGACCCATCTTCCAGGCGCGCGATCGGTAGCTGTTTGGGCGAATAGGGAAAGCGCGCCGCCAGCTTCTCGTCGATAGTGACACCGTGGCCTGCAGATTCGCCGCAATGCAGTCGACCGTTCTTGAGGACGTAGTCGTGCGGGAATACTTCGTCGGTTTCGTCGGTATGGAACATGTATTCCTGAATGCCGAAGTTAGGCACCCATGTATCGAAGTGCAGGGCGGCACCCATGCATACCGGCGACAAATCGGTGGCGCCGTGGAAACCGGTACGAACCTGATGAAGCGCGGCGAAATCTGCCAGGCGGCGCAGATGCGTGATGCCGCCGCCGTGCACGATGGTGGTGCGGATGTAGTCGATCAGCTGATTTTCGATCAGGTGTTTGCAATCCCAGATCGAATTGAACACTTCGCCAACGGCCAGCGGCGTGACGGAATGCTGGCGGATCAGTTCGAACGATTTCTGGTTTTCGGCGGGGGTGGCGTCTTCGAGCCAGAACAGGCGATAGGGTTCGACGCTGCGCGCCAGCCGTGCCGCTTCGACGGGAGTCAGGCGGTGATGCACATCGTGCAGCAATTCAATATGGTTGCCGTGGTCGGCACGCAGGCGCTCGAACAGCTGCGGCACGACTTCAAGATATCGTGGCGTCGACCACACAGTTTCCAGTGGCAGCTCGCTCTCGGCCGGTTCGTAAGCCTTGCCGCTGGAAATACCGTAGGCCTTCTTCACGCCTGGCACACCGCACTGCGCGCGCACGGCAAGAAAGCCCTGCTCGATAAAGCGGCCGACAGCATCGCTGGCTTCGGCGATGTCGCGCCCATTGGCATGGCCGTACACCAGGGCACCTTCGCGCGAACGTCCGCCGAGCAACTGATAAAGCGGCATATTGGCCAGCTTGCCCTGGATGTCCCAGAGCGCCACATCGACGGCCGCGATGGCACTCATCGTCACGGGACCGCGGCGCCAGTAGGCGCCACGATAAAGAAACTGCCAGATATCCTCGATGCGGCCTGCATCACGACCGATCAGGTTCGGCACGACGTGATCCTGCAGATAGGAGGCTACGGCGAGCTCCCGACCGTTGAGCGTCGCATCGCCAAGACCGGTGATGCCGGAGCGCGTTTCGATTTTCAAGGTAACGAAGTTGCGTCCGGGACAGGTCACGATGACGCGTGCGTCGACAATCTCACGATCGCGGGTCGAACCGACGGAAGTTGTTTCGGAGTTGGGTGTAATGGTCATGGCTGGTTTCACGGATGAGAGGAAGGTGTCGTCAGGGACAGTTGGAAGGGACCTGCCGGCATCCCGGCATCATCGGATAGCGTGCAAAAGGGGCTGTCAGCCCAACCGTAGCGCACGCGTGTGATATCGCTTATCGACGGGTCTGCATGCAGCACAACCCGATCGCCATGGATATCGGCGAGCGCGTCATGACAGGTATTCGGTTGCGCACCACACAGTTCGAAACCAATGGGGTGATCCGAGCTGTAGGCGACGAGATGACCCGTTACATCCGTAAAGTTGATGGTAATGGTGTCGCCGTCACGCACCGCCGTCGTCGGAATCGGCCCCGAAGGCGGCAGGGCTTTATCACCATACACAACGTGCCGCGCAACGCGGGCAAGACGGCGTCCCAGTTCCTGCTTGTTGGCTGGATGAATGTCGTAGCGTTCGCCGATATCGACCGCGACAGCGAGGCCGGATAAAGGATCCTCCGCGGCTACCAGTCGTTGCGCTTCACGCACATCCGCCCAGCCGCTCTCCGAGGGCTGTGTGGGCGGCGGTCCATAGCTGGATAGCTGCACGATCAGCATCGGCAAGCGCGCGCCGAAGCGTGTGCGGAAGGCATGACGCAACGCCTCCAGCAGCGCGCGATAATTGTCAGGATCACCGGTATTGGATTCGCCCTGGTACCACAGCACGCCACGCAGCCCATAGTCGCCGAGCGGCGCGATCATGCCGTTGTAGAGCGTGCTGAGACCAGAAGTCGATTGCCAGGGCGAACGCGGCGGCGCTCCAAATGGCGTTGGCACGACGCGATACTGCCAATGGTCCAGCGGCAGGGCGGACTCATCTGCGAGGTGAAGCGCGCGAGTCGTTGCAGGCCCATAGATGCCGCCATCGCGATACGTATTCAGCACATTGACGGTGATCAGATTGTCGCCTTCATGCAGCACACCGGACGGCACGGGATAGGTACGTTGAATGCCGCCGTAGGCCGATCCGATCCAATGGCCGTTCACCCACGTCTGATCGCGCTCATTCGCTATGCCGATCGACAATGTGGCAGCTTGTTCGGCTTGTGCTTTAGTCAGCTTCAAGGTCGTGCGGTACCACAGCATGCCCGTGAAATGGGTGAGCTGCGGCAGTCCCCAGTGTTGCCATGGACCACGCTCGATCGGAGCGGGCAGCCAGCCTTTCTGGTCGATGCTTGCTGGATTCCAGGGCGCGTCATCCTTGGTCGTGCCTGGATGCGAGAGCCACCATGCTTTCCACACACGATCCCATTGCGCATCGGCTAGCGCCGGATCGTTCTTGTACACATCGAGCAGGTTCAGCGATTCGCTGTAACCGTTGACGGACCGCAGTGCCTGCTCGCTGATCCAGGGTTCGATGCGCGAGCCGTCCCATGCTGAAACAATCAAGCCCATCGGTACCGGCACGGTCTTCTGCAGTTCACGCGCGAAGTAATAGCAGGTGGCGGAAAACCCTGGCACGTTTGCAGGTGTGGTCTTTAGCCAATGATCGGAAGCAGGAATATCGTCCAGCGGCGTGACACGGCTGACGTTGTCCACGGTCAGCATGCGGATGCGATCGTTCGAGGCATTCTGGATTTCGGCAGCCGAATCCAAAGTGCGTTTGACCGGCAACACCATGTTGGATTGCCCGGAGCACAGCCACACATCGCCGACCAGCACATCGCTGATGGTTTGTGCGTGACCGTCGGCCGCTGTCACGGTAAGCGTGTAAGGGCCACCGGCCGGAAACGCCGGCAATTGCGCCTGCCAATGTCCTTTGGCATCGGCACGAGTGTCCGTGTCCTTGCCTGCAAAACGGATCGTCACTGCTTCGCCGGGTGTCGCTTGTCCCCACACCGGAATCGGATGATTGCGCTGCAGAACGGCGTGATCCTGGAACACGGTGTTCAGTAGCTCAGGAGCGTCCGCAGCGTGGATAGCCCTTGCGCCGACGCACAAGAGCACAAGCAGGGGAAGATCTCTATAGCGAAGCAGAGGCTTAGTCCGGTGCATCACTGTCACCATGAAGAAACGCCTGGCGCATAGGGAAACTTCAGCGATTTGTAATACTGGAGCGAGTGCGGCGGTGATGCATAACCGGCAGGCAAGGGCAAGCCATTGATGCTTTGGAAGTACGCAATACACGCGTCGCGCCACCACTGCGCTTCTTTTTGCTGGATCGCCAGAAATGCAGCGACCTGCTGATAGCGCTCGTCATCGATATAACCCTTCAAATGACTCCAGGTATCACGCATCTGTGCTACCTGGTCCACCCCGTGCGTGTAATGCATCACCAGTTCGTCCCACAGCGTGTGGCCCGAGCGCATGCGGTAGGTCCAGGGCACGTGGTGGAACCAAAGCAGATAGTTGTCGGGGATGCGCGTGAGGTCGTTGAACTGTTCGGCCACTGGCGGTGCATATTGATCCACGGCATCGCTGCCGGTTCGACTGCGGTCGAAGCCGATGCCATTGCGGTCGGCGTGATGGAAGTAGACCGGTCGCCAGTCGGCGCGCGGCGCGCTGGCATCCCACGGCGCCGGGCCATAGTGATGGCCATAGGCCATCAGATGATGCAGACCGAGCGGCGTCATGTAATCGACTGCCGCTTCGCGCGACGTCATCATCATGTCGACGACCGGTTTGACGAAGGCCTCGTCGTTGGTGAACGTCATGCGGACCCACTCTTCGGCGATGTCGCGAGAGGAGAGGGTGGGGTTCCACGCGAGCCGACCGAACACGTACCAGTTGGCTTGATTGAAAATGGAGCCGCACCAATCGCGATCGGTACCGATGTTGGCGACGCCCGCCATGCCGGTGAGCGTGTGTCCTTCCAGTGAACCGTCGACGATCTTGGCGACCGTGGACCCTTTGCCATCGGCCATGGTGTCGGATGACAGCACTTCTTGGTACAGCGGTCCGAGGTAGACCAGATGCGTAGCAAAGCCAAGGTATTCCTTGGTGATTTGAAGCTCCAGCATCAGCGGCGTCTTCGGCATGGCGCCGAACAACGGGCTGAAGGGTTCCCTGGGCTGGAAGTCGATCGGGCCGTTCTTTACCTGCAACAGCACATTGGAGCGGAACTTGCCGTCCAGTGGCTTGAACTCGTCATAGGCCTGCTTTGCACGGTCATCTGCCGGCTTATTGGAATACACAAACGCGCGCCACATGACGATGCCGCCATGCGGCGCGAGCGCATCGGCGAGCATGTTCGCGCCATCGGCGTGCGTGCGACCGTAATCCTGCGGACCGGGCTGGCCTTCCGAATTGGCCTTGACCAGGAAGCCGCCAAAATCGGGAATGTATCGGTAGATGTCGTCGGCCTCTTTACGCCACCACTGTTGGACCCGGGGATCGAGCGGATCGGCCGTCTTCAGGCCACCGATTTCGATCGGCGCGCTGAAACGCACGCTGAGATACACCCGGATGCCGTAGGGGCGCAGCACCCCGGCAAGCGCGGCGACTTTCTGTAGATACCTGGGCGTGAGAATCAACGGATCGGCGTTGACATTGTTGAGCACGGCGCCGTTGATGCCGATCGATGCATTGGCGCGAGCGTAATCGGTGTAACGGGGATCCAGATAATCCGGCAGCTTCCACCAATCCCAGATCGAGGCGCCGGCGTAACCGCGTTCGATGCTGCCGTTGAGATTGTCCCAGTGATCAAGCAGGCGCAGTTTCACCCGCGGCCAGTCGCTTATATTCAGATGATCGATCGGTTGCTCGGTTTGCACCAGGCGCAGGAATCGGAATGCGCCATAAAGCGTACCGATATCGCTGTTACCGACGATGGCAGTTGCCGGATGGCCGTCCACGGTCACACTGCGGATCAAATAACCCTCCTGTCCGAGTGCTTTCGTATCCAGGTGCAAGCGGGCAATCAGGGGTGACGAGGCGGGCGTGCCGACAATGAGCGCGCCATCCCGCGTGACGGTGCCTGACAGCGGCAATGCCTGACCGAGCAGTCCACCCAGGCCGCGTTGTAGTTCATCGCGAGCGGCCACCTCGGTCGGCGTGGCGTCTGCGGTGATCAATTGCGATGCACGTTCCTGGTAGCGGCTTGCCTGATCCTTCGCCAGCAGGTGATAGCGCAGCCATAATTCGTAACCGTCTTCGGCACGAGCCGGTGTGGAAACCAGCGTCGCAGCGGAAAATGCCAGCACGACCACGGCGATGATGCGGAGCCATGACATCCGGTGCAGGCGTCGCCGAACACCGCTGTTGTTCGTCTCCGTTACCGCTAACATGTGTAAGAATGCTTTCATAATGGGTCCGAATTCCCGTTTGATATCGATTTCCGCCATCGCCGCGGCGCAGCTTTTGCGGCTGCGGGCATGCTCGAAAGGAAACGAACTTGAAGAAAACAGGCAAAAAAGCAGTTCGCCGCAAGGGAGCCGCCGTCACCATCGATGATGTGGCGGCACTCGCGAAAGTGTCCTCGATGACCGTCTCGCGCGTGGTCAACGGCCATGCCAAGGTGCGCGATGCTACCCGTGAGCGGGTGATGCAGGCCGTGCGCGAGCTCGGCTACATCCCGAACCTCGCTGCGAGTTCGCTGGCGGCAGCGCAAGACGCGCGCATTGCACTGATCTACACCAACCCCAGCGCCGCCTATCTGCGCGAGCTGTTGCTCGGCGCCCTGCATGGCGCAGCGCGCGCGGCAGCGCAATTGGTGATCGACGATTGGGAAGAACTCGCGCCCGGCGCCGAGCGCAAGGCTGCCCGTGCACTGGCCAGAAGCGTGGCGGGCGTGATCCTGCCGCCGCCATTGTGCGAGTCCAAGGCAGTCATCGAGGAACTGGTCGGTGCCGACGTGCCGGTGGTGGCGATTGCCTCGGGACGCTTCAACCACGACATCTCCAGCGTTCGCATCGATGATTACCTGGCCGGCAAGGAAATCACCGAATACCTGATCAAGATGGGGCATGCGCGCATCGGTTTCGTCAAAGGACATCCCAACCAGACGGCCAGTACGCGGCGCTTCGAGGGATACCAGGCGGCGCTCAAGGACGCGGGTATTCCGTTGGATGCTGCGCTGGTCCAGCAAGGCTATTTCACTTATCGCTCCGGACTCGACGCTGTGGAGAAACTGCTGTCCTTGCGCAAGCCGCCGACGGCGATCTTTGCCAGCAACGACGACATGGCGGCGGCGGCGATTTCGGTGGCGCACCGGCGTGGACTCGACGTTCCGCGCGATCTCTCCGTGGTCGGCTTTGACGATACCTCGGCCGCCGCCACCGTGTGGCCGGAACTTACGACCATCCGCCAACCGATTGCCAGCATGGCTGATTCGGCCGTCGACATTCTCTTGCGCAGCATTCGCCGCAAGGAGGGTGATACCAAGGTCGTGGTCGATCATGTCGTCGCGCATCAGTTGATCAAGCGCGACTCGGTGGCACCTTACGCGGGCATCAAATCTCGCGACTGAGAAAGCCAAGCTGCTGCTTGCATGATGCTGCACCTTGTTGCGGACGCGGCTGCGCATCGCGTCAGCCCTCCATTTGTTCCAGCTCTTTGCCGCGTGTTTCGTACACGCAGCGCCAGACGAAAAACACCGACAACACCGCGGCCGCGGCATAGATGCCATAAGCCCCCGCCAGGCCGATGCTGGTAAGCAGCATCGGGAAGGTGATGGTGATGGCGAAATTGGATGTCCATTGCGCCGCCCCTGCCACGGCCAGGCCTGAACCCCGGATCTGATTGGGGAACATTTCACCGAGCATCACCCACATCACCGGCCCCCACGACATGTTGAAAAAGATCACATACGCATTGGCGGCGACCAATGCGAGCATGCCCATTGCGTGAGACAACCTGAGTTCGCCGTTTGCCGCAAGTCCTCCATTCGCAAAAGCGATGGTCACCAGCGCCAGGGTGACTGCCATGCCCAGCGAGCCGATCCATAGCAAAGGCTTGCGGCCGATCCTGTCGATCAGCAGCACCGCGATCAGGCATGCGCCGATGCTCAGTGCGCCGGAAAGCACGTTGATCAGCAGCGCATCGTTTTCGGAAAAGCCTACCGCTTGCCAAAGCACCGCACCGTAATAAAACACCACGTTGATACCGACCAGTTGCTGGAATGCAGCCAGGCCGATACCCACCCAGACGATGGGGCGGATCTTGCCGGTGGCCTTGTTGATCAGGTCGGACAGGCGCGGGCGATGGCGGTCTTGGGCCAACGATGCGCTTATGTCGGCGAGTTTGTTGCGGGCTTCGTTTTCACCGTAGAGCTTGCTCAGCACTTTGGCGGCTTCCTGCTCGCGCTTTCTCACCACCAGGTAGCGCGGGCTTTCTGGAATCAACAAGAGGGAGAGCAGGAACAGCGATGACGGCAATGTTTGCATCCAGAACATCCAGCGCCACGCGGCTTCGTTCAGCCAAAGTGTCGCGGTGGATGCACCGGCCGCTTTCGCAAGCAGGTAATTGCTGAGGAATGCGCTGAACAAACCGCTGATGATGGCGATTTGCTGCACCGTAGCGAGCCTGCCGCGATAACGGGCAGGTGCCACTTCGGCAATATACGCAGGCGCGATGACGCTGGCCGCGCCCACGGCGAAACCGCCGGTGATGCGTGCAAGCACGAAAAACCAGGACACGGTGGATGCACCCGCGCCCAGTGCAGAAAGCAGGAAGAGCACGGCGGAGATAATCAATACCGACCGGCGTCCCCAATAGTCCGCCACGCGTCCGGCAAAAAAGGCACCGAAAGCACAACCAAGCAACATGGACGCGACTTCGAATCCGACTTCGGCGGCATTGGATCCGAAAGCCATCTTCAGCCCTTGCGCAGTGCCGTTGATGACGCCGCTGTCAAAGCCAAAGAGAAAGCCGCCAAGCGTGGCGACGCAACTGATCTGAACGATAAGCCGGGTGTTCTCTTCCCCCCGAGTGGGAAGCGTGCTCTCAAGCAAGACGCTGTTCATGCCTATGGTGTCCCCCTCGGCGGCAGTGCGGATCGACGCTTGGATGTGACATGCCCTCACATGCCACATCGAATGTCATAGTGAAACAGTTTTGATTTCTGATAAGTGTCAATCGTTGGTTGCAATTCAAATTGACAAGAAGCACCCCGCTCCCTGCGTGCAGCAGGGAAGGACCAGGGGCGGATCGAAGTTCTCCGACGTGGCTGCAAGCTCCTGCAACCCAACCCCCAGCCCTCCCTTGCAAAGGGGAGGGCCATTCATGTGCAACGTGACGTTCGACACCGACCGCGTACGTTTTGCTTAGCGCACCAGATACTGGTTGAGCAGATTTTCGTAGCGCTCCTGTTTGCCGCTGAGTTTGGCCGGCTCACCCGCTTGCGCAGCGATATCGCGCAACGCAGCCAGACTGAGCTTGCCTTGCTCGAAATCGCGTCCCGCACCGCTATCGAAACTGGCATACCGTTCGGCACGCCATGTTTCCCACGGCGATTGCGTCAGCAGGGCATGCGCGACTTCCAGGCCACGCGCAAAGGCATCCATGCCACCGATGTGGGCGATGAAGAGATCGTCGGCATCGGTGGATTCGCGGCGCACCTTGGCATCGAAATTCAAACCGCCGGGTGCGAGGCCGCCTTGGCGCAACACCACCAGCATCGCGCCTACGGTGTCATACACATCGGAAGGGAATTGATCGGTGTCCCAGCCGTTTTGCGGGTTGCCGCGATTGGCGTCAATGCTGCCCAGCAGGCCATGATCCGACGCTACCTGCAAATCATGTTCGAAGGTGTGTCCGCCCAGCGTGGCGTGATTGGCCTCGATATTGAGTTTGAAATCTTTGTCCAGGCCATGTTGCTGCAGGAAACCGGCGACGGTGGCTGAGTCGAAATCATACTGATGCTTCATCGGTTCCATCGGCTTGGGCTCGATCAGGAAGTTGCCCTTGAAGCCGATGCTGCGGCCGTAGTCGCGCGCCGCCGTAAGGAAGCGGGCGAAGTGATCCAGTTCACGCTTCATCTGGGTGTTGTGCAGCGTGGAATAGCCTTCGCGGCCACCCCAGAACACGTAGTTTGCGCCGCCGAGTTCGACGGTAGCTTCCAGCGCTGCTTTGATCTGTGCCGCCGCACGCGCCACCACTGCAAAATCGGGGTTGGTCGCCGCTCCATTCATGTAGCGGGGATGGCTGAACAGGTTCGCCGTGCCCCACAGCAATTGGATGCCGGTGGTCTTCTGGCGTTCTTTGGCCAAGGCCACCATGTGCTTGACGTTCTTTTCGTATTCGCTGACGTCGTCGGCATCGGGAGCCATGTCGATGTCGTGGAAGCAGTAATAAGGCACACCCAGCTTAGTGAAGAATTCGAACGCTGCGTCAAGCTTGGCTTCGGCGCGGGCGATCGGCGATCCGTCCGCGTCCCACGGATAGTTGCGCGTGCCCGGTCCGAACGGATCGTGTCCCGTGTTGCAGAAGCTGTGCCAGTAGCACACAGCGAACCGCAAGTGTTCGGCCATGGTCTTGTCACCGATCTTCTTGTTTGCATCGTAGTGCTTGAATGCCAGCGGGTTGTCCGATTGGCGCCCCTCGAACGGGATACGGCCGATGCCGGGAAAATATTCGCGCTTTCCGATAAAGGGTGAGGTCATGATGTTCCAGTCCTTGTCGACAGATGGAGGTGGAGTAGGGCGGCAGTCGGTCAGTTGAGATGCGCGTCGGGATGATTGGCGTAGAACAACGTGGCTGCTTCGAGATGTTCGAGAAAATGACGGTACGCGCCTTGATACGCTGCGACGGCGGCAGGATCCGGGTGCGCTGAAAGCTGTGGCGCGAGTTGCACATGCTCGCGCGCTATCGCGGCAATATCCGGATTCCCGCCATGGGCGCGTTCGTAAGCCCACCATGCCTGCAGTGCGGCACCGAACGCAGCGCCTTCGGTTTCGGCAGGCACCTCGACAGGCAGCGCAAACACATCGGCGACCATTTGCCGCCAGGCTGCACTGTGGCTACCGCCGCCAGTCAGCCGGATCGTGTCGAACTGCAAACCTGCCGTTTGCCAGGCGTCGTAGCCATTGCGCAGTGCATAGGTGGCACCCTCCATCGCCGCGCGATAGGCATGCCCGCGCGTGAAGTTTGCAGAATGCATGCCGTGCAGGCTGGCGCGTGCAAAAGGCAGGTCGGGCGTGCGCTCGCCATTGAAGAACGGCAGCATGATCAAGCCGTCGGCGCCGGGCCGGGTGTCGGCCATGAGGTGATCGCCGTCGCGCGTGCTGAAGCCGAAGGCGCGTGCAACGTTCTCCGTGGCGACCGTGCAATTCATCGTGCAGATCAGCGGCAGCCAACCACCGGTGGATGAACAAAAAGCAGCCCACTGGGCATCCTGGTCGATGACCGGATGATCGGCATAGGCGAATAGCGTGCCGGATGTGCCCAGGCTCATGCTCAAGGTACCTGGCACGACATTGCCCGTGCCGATCGCCGCCATCATGTTGTCGCCGCCGCCGGTCGACACGCAGACGTTCCGCGGCAAGCCAAGTTCGTCGGCGATGGCCGGTGCGATGGTAAAACGGGTATCCGGCTCGACCAGTGGCGGCAAATAGGCAGCGAGATTCCGCTCAGGATCGGTTGCGGTAAGGATGGGTTGCGACCATTGGCGTGTGTGCACGTCGAGCCAGCCGGTACCGGAGGCGTCGCCGTATTCCATCCAGCGCTCGCCGGTCAACCAGAAATTGACGTAGTCGTGCGGCAACATAATAGAAGCCAGTTGTTGATATACCTGTGGCCGGTATTTGCGTGTCCAAGGAAGTTTGGACGCGGTGTAGCCGGTAAGGATGGGATTGCCGGCGAGTTCCACACAGCGATCTGCGCCTCCGGCCGCAGCCATGATCTCGTCGCATTCACGCTGCGTGCTGGTATCGCACCACAGTTTGGCTGGGGCGAGCACGCGGCCGGCTGCGTCCAGCGGGACGAAGCCATGCTGTTGTCCGGAGACGCCGATGGCGATCACCCGAGCGCGTGACTCCGGTGCCAGTTTCGCGAAACAGCTGCGGATTGCTTCGAGCCACCATTCGGCTTTCTGCTCGCGGCTTCCATCGTCGCCTGCGATCAGTTCCAGGGTGCATCCGTGTGTCGCCACGACACGGCGTGCGGTCGGATCGTAAGCGACGAGTTTCACGCTTTGCGTGCCGACATCGAGTCCAACGACAAGGCTCATGCGTCTTCCAGGGTCCTAAAATGTTAGCGCTACCACTCAACGTAACGGAGAAGAGGTTAGGTGGCAAGAGCGTTTCACAAAAGAAAAAGCAAAATAATGTTGCGATTGATGTTGCGTTGCAAAAAATGCGCGGCAATGTTTGCGGTAACACACTTGCCTAAGAATCGCGCCTATGAGTGCGATGCTTGTGCGTGCGGTAAGGACATCCGCAGCGAGATAAAGATTCTTGGCGCGCAGGAGCCGGAAAAAAGCGGTAAACCCGCGACAGGCCGAACAGCGAGGGAAGGTTTGTTGTCTGCCCGATGCGTATCGATGAGGGCGCTTGTCGAGGTTATCCAACGCATGTTCGTCGTCGCTGCAGTGCAGCCAACTTTGTTTCGCTCGGGGCGGAGGTGCGACGCCGCGTTCTCGATACCTGGTTTCCTGTTAGGGCCGACCTGCCGCCCCCAGGTCTTCTATGTGCAATTCTTTTAAGAACGATCGAGTAAGGAGTTGTGCAACTTCTGCCCATCACTTGCTTGTGCGATCACAGGCTGGATGTAATGTGAGGTAAGGCGCCAGCCTTGGAATGACGTGCCATGGAGGAGATTGATCATGACAAAACTGCAAAGAGCATGTGCCATCGCAGCGGCTATTGTGAGCGTAGCGGTCACCGTTCATGCGCAGCAGGCTGAAGTGACGCTTTCCGCTGCGCAACAGCAGCGCATTGCGAAAGCCATTGCGGCACTTAAATATCCTCAGGAGCGAGCGCTTGCCAAGGCATGGAGCCCTGCCAAGCAAGCTGCCGAAATCCTTTGCAAGCCTGAAGCGCTACGGGTCCTCAAGAAAAAGGACCCGAGTATCGACAGGGTGTTCCTGGGCGACAACACACCAGGCAGCCTTCACCTGGTCAGCGATCGTCTGCTCGAAGGCAAAGGGATGGCCCGCAATACTTCGGGTTGGAACGATATGGCTTTTACATGCGCGCTAGACCCTGCAACGGGCACCGCGTTGAAGGTAGAAATGACTGGATTGAAACCGGAGCAGGAGTGAGTGCCGATGAGCACCGAGGATTGACGCTAATCGGATAACGGAGAGACTGAAGGCTCATCCTCAAGCTGGAGTGAGCCATCGGCAAGACCGATGTGCACCGTACCGTGCTTTGCCCACATCGCCTTGGGGATGAGCAGTCTGGAGGTCTTGCCGGCGGCGCATCCGTCGAGCGCAATAATGCCTACATAACGGGTCCTGCCCTGCATGGGGGCATGTAAGCTGATGCTGGCACCCGGGCGCACCACGGCGTTTTGTGTGTCAAGCAGATTGTCCGCCAGTCGATCCCGATCATGGTCGACGAAATCAGGGGCATGGGCTGTTTCGAACGATGCCGATGTTTTCAGTTGGTAGATCCGTATTGCCGTAGAGGCCTGGGATCGGATAGGACAGGTTTTGGAAGCCTCTGCATCCGATAAATCGAGGTCCATGATCTTCACGGGCGTGGTGAAGGTGGATGCGGCCACATCTGCAGTGCCATGGGCAATAGTCTGGCCGAGGCCACAACCGCTCAGGGAGACCGTGCTTGATGTCGCCGCGGTAAGCATGAGGGCGCGCAGCATGGCATGGCGTTTAATGGAATGCATGGTGCGATACCTCAGTGCGACGATGGCTTGTTCCATGTGGCGAGCTGTATGGTTATGTAAGCTTGCCGCTCACAGACCGATGCGTTGTCGGCAGATTTGAGCATGGAGGTATAGCCCAGACTCATGGTGCCAGGCGTAAGTAGGGGGGCAGGCATAAGCATGGTTTGCGCTCGAAGTTCCAAGCTTACTTGTGCTTCATAACCTATATAAAAGCGCAGCAATTGCATGACGAGCTGGTAGGCATGTTTTCCCGGCATGAGACTCGCGAGCACTTCGCTGGAATCCGTCGAGATGGTGACGCGCAGACTATTGCTGCGATCGATAAAGCCGCGCCCTAGTACACAGTTTTCGCCAATAGGCGTGGGTTCCGGGTGATGAAGGTCAACCCATATGGGGTGGAACTCATGCACCTCGATGCCTGCATGCTCTATGGCTTGCCGCAAGACGCTCGCCAGGCCTTCCGCTGTGCGTGTCCGTTGGCAAGTAACGCCGAGCATGGACAGCACCCTGCGTGCATCCATCAGTGATGGATCGATGAGGGACGATCCGAACCCGAGGCCGGCCAGGCTCATCAAGCAGTCGGATGTCGTGTCCCGGCCACCCTCCCTGAATCCCGCCGGATAGCGGTATTTCCGCCAGATTCGAAAGTACTGTGTAACGACGCGATGATGAAAGATGTCGAGGAAGGCGGCCAGGGCTTCGGCTCCTTCGCGATGCTGCGCTATTTCGTCAACGAAGTACGAAGGCATGCGCGCATCCACGCCATACAGGCCGAGAAAGGTGGTGCGTACGACAGGCTGTTGCGCTGGATCGTCGAGTGCGATCTCAATGGCCTGAATGTCACGCCCTGGAAAACCCAGGCCAGCGCATGAGCGAAAGTACACCGCGTCGTCAGCAGGAGAATCCGTGGTGCCCAGTTCCGGATGGTTCGGCGCGCTGAGGTCCAGCAGCTCGCAGAAGCGATAGAAGCTCATGTGCGTCGCGTCGCGTAGCAAAGCCTGCAAGATGGGCGAAGCTTGCGCAATATCCTGTATCAAAATGGAGCTCCTTCACCTTTTACGTCCGGCCATGTCACGCATTGACCGGCGGGCTGCAGGACGACAACCAGGCGGACAAACAGATTCAGGGTGGCATAGAGGCTGAGGAAACGATGCAGCATGTTGCCGAACAAGGTGATGTCGCCATCGCCGGCGAACGCACGGGTATCGAGCGTGACTTTGATTTCCACACCGCGCAGCAGACCGCCTTTGACCACTTTCTGTACCGGCCGATGTTGCACATCGGTGATGGCCTCGATACGGCGCCGGTTGAGTTCACCATCCGTCCAGTCATAAAGCGCAAGCGCGCCGCGCAATATCTGCGCATCCAGCAGCGAGAGATAATTGGGAGCAAGATGCGAAAGCACGCGCCAGTGAAAACGGTCGCCGGTAGGCGGGTAAAGGGCGGGCGTCGGCGCAACCAGATTTCGCACGCCCTTGATATGCGCCTGATTTCCGCGCATCCGCGTAATACCGGCTTCGCGTAGACCTTGCCGCGGGAGCATGCCATGCGTGCCAGTGACCGAGAGGGAAAGTGTTTCCCCAGGCAACGTGGTCTGCTGCTCCCACACATGTCCGCCAAGGACGATCCACGTGTCAAATCGCCCCGATGGCCCGCGTTGCATGCGTGTATGGAAATAGCGCTCAATCTTTTCATGCCTGAGCATGCCGCCGCGATGACGAAAGGCTGTAAATGGAACATATTCAAAACGGTTTCCACTATTGCTCTCAAGGCCTTGCACGGCGTCGACCGAGTAGACATCGACATGGGCGCCATGCCGTTCACTGGCGCTGACGCGGTATTCGGTATTGAACTGCGTGGTGGTAACGGGGTCTGCTTCGAGCGGGAACAAGTTGATGACCGGCGTGCAGTACAAGCGCACGTTGGCGGCCGAAAAGCGCATGTCTTGCGGATAAGGTTTTTGCAGGACGACTTCGACGTCGAATTGCGAAACATCTGCAGGGATGGATGTCATGTCGAGGCCGAGCAGGTCCACGAACATGAATTTTTCTGGAAAAGTGAAGTATTCGAGCAACAGTTGATAGCCGCCGAAAGCATTGTCGGCTTTCGGCCACAAGCGCTCGTCGGTGCCGAATCCAGCGGCAGAAAAGCGCAAGCCCGGCATGTTTATGGGTGCACCAGGGCAATCGGCTGGATAACCGGGCAGGCGAACATGCAAGCTGACCGGCTCCGCAGTAAGTGCTGCATAAAGGGCCAAAGCCACCGGACGGTCGGCATGCAGATACATGCGCAGGCGGGGAAAATCCCATTGTCTGCGCTCAGCCAGCGGCGCAGCCTGGAAGCGGAAACGCAGCACTGAACGGCCGTCTTCGCGCGTGCGCGCATCCGCGTCGGTAAGCTGCAGCGGATAAATATCGACCGGTTGCGTGGTCCGATAGATGCATTCCACCGTATCTGCATCCTTGTATTGCCTGGTGCCGAGACGGATGGGATCGGACAACACTTCCATGCCCGGTTTTACATGCATCGGCTGTTGAAGCGTGCTGTGGTTGGGCTGCAATTCCAGCACCGAGAGCGAAGGAATCATGCGCAGGTAGTGCGGCCACAGCATGCTGACCACACCTTCGGTGAACTCCGGCAATTCGTCATCGAGCTTGTGCCGGAGCCGCCCCATCAGGAAAGCAAAGCCTTCGAAAAGGCGTTCTACGTGTGGATCGCACTCACCGGTGCCATCCATGCCGAGCGCGCGGGCGCGGTCTGGAAACGCACGTGCGAATGTTTTGCCGCTTTCGCGCAGATAGCGCATCTCAGCTTCGTAATAGCGAAGTATCTCGTTGTCTTTGATGGGGTGGGTCATGGTCGCGGGAAATAAGGTGATGATTTATTGGAGCGTGACGGCGCGTGCAGGATCGATGGCCGTGAGCTCACCCAGAAGCGTGTCGATGCGCCGCGCCAGGGTCGGCTTGTCCGCGTCCTTGCGGGCGATGCGCATTTTCAGCACACGCAGAAGCTGCTGCTTGACGTCGAAGGCCAGGGTCGGCTCCCAAACGGAAAGCCGATGCTGTTCCGCCGTGACGTCGAGCGCCGAAAGCAAATGCGTGGCAATGTCCGCGCGGTCACTGCGACCGGCGATACGTGCCATGACCAGCTGGCGCATAAAGCGCTGACGCTCGCTATCTTGGCCGGCGAGGTTATGCAGCCATGCGAAGGCATTATCCAGGCCTTCGCGATGAGCGAGCTCAAGAGCCTTGGTTTCGGTCTCGGCCCAGTCGGTGGCGGCTTCGGCATTCATGCGCAATGGTGAGGGAGCTGTGGCGCGCGGCTCCTCACCACTAGCGTGGCGCGCGATCCATTCGAGCGTGGCACTGTCGGCAAACGGGGAGCCGTCATCGAACAGCAGGTTTTCCAGGCCCGGAAGACGCTTCAAAAGCAGGCCGCAATCGGCAGTTGCATGGTGGCGCATGGCGGCATGCGCCTCTCCGGCTTGTTCTTGTGCAATATAGGCGTAGTACTGCAGATCCAGCCAGAAATGATTCGCGCCCTCGGCGAAAGCGATTTCGATGCGTTCGAGCAATTCCAGCCATTGCTTTTGCAGCAAGAGCCGCTTGATATGCGAGCGTATTTCGGCGCGCGGTGCCGATAACCGTGTTTTTCCACTGGCTTCGTGCGGCGGAAGTTCGGCGAGCGTATCCCAGCGCGCACAACGGATAAGCCGCCACGCGGCGAAATGGCCCTGTGGCTGCTGGCGTAGGTAAGCGGCCATCTGGCGTGCACCATCCAGCAATTCGCGCGAGGACTCGATGGGACCAAATGCGGAAGTTGAAGCGGTGTGCACCGAGGCGCTTGGCGCCGATGCGGACGAGGGCAGGAGTCGCGGTGTTGCTGCCTCGCTCTCAAAGCGGCGGTTCAGCGCACCAAGTTCCGGGCGAGCCGATTCGGGCCAGGTCGCCGTGCATGCGGTAATCAGTGCGAGCGCCGATTGGATGCGTTGCAAGCACGTGTCTGTGGGCGGTTGGCTGTGGTCAAGCCGCATCATCACGGTGTTGCCAGTCAACCATTCGATAGCGGCCCTGCGGCTTTCGATACGCGCAGGCAGCAAGGATTCGCCGAACTGATGAACCAAGAGCGCCAGCAATTCCAGGCTATCCGCCCATCCCTCCATGCCATCGCGCCGCAGGCGGCCATAAGCATAGTAAGACGCTACCCGCATGTCCTTGGCGACGTGCTTGAGCAAGTGCTCGGCCGTGTCGAGGATGAAGTGATCGTTGATGTCGCTGAGTTTGGCCACTTCCTCACGCATGGCCTGGAAGCGATCGTCGTAGCTGAGGTCATCGCCCACCGGCGACGTTGACTGGATCGGCTGAAGCCACGCTTCCCATGTTGCTTGAGACGATAGGGCGAGGCCGGAAGAAGTTTGTTTATCGGTTTGCGTGAACGGATGGGCCGTCATGGCGTGTCGCTTTCCTGTTCCATCTGGTTTCCGAGCAGGCTGATGTGCACGGGATCGGTGTGCTTCCATTGCGATACAGGGATGACAAGCCGCCAACCCTGTGGCGTGGGCTGACGGAAGAGGGCGACCAGGCCCACCTCGTTCGTGCCGTCCATCATCGGCGTGCTCAGCGAGATGCTTTCGCCCGGTCCCAAGGTGATGTCCTTGCGCTGCAAGGTGTCGGGCTTAAGGCTGCTGTCAGCGTCATGCAGGAGTTGCGCGTAGGCGCTTGTCCGAAACGTGTTGGCATTCTTCAGTTGATAAATACGCACGACCACCGGCAGCGACTCGCCACGTGCATCGCGGTTCAGTTCCGCGCGCGCATTTATCACCAGGTTCATGGTCGTAACCCTGGT
>NZ_JBZEGI010000023.1:0-52214 GCF_058216415.1 Dyella sp. SYSU CM1112
GCGGCGTAGACGGTGCGCGTTGGAGAAATCAGGGTCGCGACATGGACGCGACGCTGTGGCTGCCAAGCATTTTTTACTTCAGATGATTGTGAAAGCGAGCGCAGCGAACGCAATCTGAGACATTTCACCTGTCGGGATGACGGTGTCGTCGTAAAGAACACGCGTCGATGTCTGTTCGACGTTCAGTAGACCCGTAAACGTAATGAGCCGCGATGGCTCGCGGCTCCATGCATTGCGGGATTTCTACCTGATCAAGCCGGGCTCCGGTGACGTTCTCGGCAAGCGAAGACACGGACCCCGGCTTTCGCCAGGACCACGTACGGTATGCATCACAGCATGCGTTAGGCGCGCAGCAGCAGGCGATAAGCCGGATTGTCGCTTTCGTCCATGTATGGGTAGCCGAGCGTGGAAAGAAAATCCCGCAGCAAGGCGAGTTCGTCCGGCGGAACCTGGATACCCACCAGGATGCGCCCGTAATCCGCGCCATGGTTGCGATAGTGGAACAAGCTGATGTTCCAGTCCGGATGCATGCGATCCAGAAAGCGGGCCAATGCGCCGGGGCGTTCGGGAAAATCGAAACGGTACAGGCGCTCATCGCGCGCCAGCGGTGAGCGACCGCCGATCATATGGCGCAGATGCAGTTTCGCCAGCTCATCGTCGGTCAGGTCGAGCACGCCGAAATCGTTGGCGCGAAACGCATCGGCCAGCGCTTCGCGCTCGCCGCGTTGCGCTGTTTGTACGCCGACAAAAATATGCGCGGCTTGCGCATCGCCGATGCGGTAATTGAACTCGGTAATCGCATGCTGTCCCAAGGCGTTGCAGAAACGCCGAAAGCTGCCGCGTTGCTCGGGAATGGTCACCGCAAACACCGCTTCGCGCTGCTCGCCGACTTCGGCGCGTTCCGCGACGAAGCGAAGCCGGTCGAAATTCATGTTGGCGCCGGAAACCACCGCGACCAGCGCGCCATCGCAGGCCCCATGGGTAGCGACATATTGCTTCAAGCCTGCGAGCGCGAGCGCACCGGAAGGTTCCGGAATGCTGCGCGTGTCCTGGTAGATGTCGCGAATCGCCGCGCAAATGGCATCGGTATCCACGCGCAGCACATCATCCAGATAGCGTTGGCATAGGGAGAATGTCAGCGTGCCGACCTGTTTGACGGCGGTGCCGTCGGCGAACAGCCCCACCTCATCCAGGCTTACTCGCGTACCGGTTTCGAGTGCACGTGCCATGGCGTCTGCGTCGTGCGCCTGCACGCCGATCACGCGCACATCGGGGCGCCGCGCCTTGATGACGGCGGCCATGCCCGCCGCAAGGCCGCCGCCGCCGATGGGTACGAACACGGCTTGGAGGGGGCCCTGGTGCTGGGCGAGCAATTCCAGCGCGATGGTTGCCTGGCCGGCGATCACGTCCAGGTCGTCGAACGGATGCACGAAGGTGGCCTCGCGTTCATCGCGCAAACGTTGCGCCTCGGCTTGCGCGTCACTGTAGGAATCACCGTGCAGCACGACGTCGGTAAACGCACCGCCCAGTCGCCGCACCGCATCGACCTTGACCTGTGGCGCGGTCACCGGCATCACGATGGTGGCGCGTATCTGCAAACGCGAAGCCGCCAGCGCGACGCCCTGGGCATGATTGCCGGCCGAAGCGGCGACGACACCATGCGCGCGCTCGGTTGGATCAAGTTGCGCCATGCGGTTGTAGGCGCCGCGCAGCTTGAACGAAAACACTGGTTGCTGATCTTCGCGCTTGAGCCATACGCGCGTGCCGAGGCGGGCTGAAAGCAAGGATGCCTGTTCGAGTGCAGTGTGATGTGCAACTTCGTAGACACGCGCCGCCTCGGCACGGCGTAAAACCGACGCCGCAGTGGGAACGGTATCGCTGTCCGCCAGGCGCGCGTTCATGCCTGCGCCGGGTGCTCGACCTGCAAGACATCGACCAGTTTGCGGGTCTGCTGCAGGATTTGCGTCAGGGCAGCATCGTCGCCGCGAACGGTAAGCGTCAATCGCGATACGGCGGGGTCGGCCGTGGCGGCCACGGTGAGCGTATCGATGTTATGTCCGCGTGCCGCAAACAGGCCTGCGACGCGAACCAACGCGCCGGCTTCGTTCTGCAGAAGGATGGAGAGCGTGTGTTGCATGGCCTGGTCCTGTGGTGGGTCTCAGCGGATCGTGATGGGTCAGAAGCTGTCGGACGCGGCGGCTTCGCTGGCTTGCGCTGTCGTGCGCGAGGGAATGAAGTCGCCGGTGATCATTTGCGAGTAATTGGCGCCCGGACCGACCATGGGATAGACGCCGGCATCGGGATCGATCATGACTTCGAGGAACGCGGGGCCTTCGAAAGCCAGGAATTCGGCGATGGTGGCGGCGAGCTCTTCGCGGCGTTCCAAGCGGCGTGCCCAGGCAAATCCATCGGCTTCGGCCGCGCGCACGAAATCCTTGCGATGCAGGCTCTTGTCGGACGAAGCGAAACGGCCCTTGAAAAACAGTTTCTGCCATTGCCGCACCATGCCGTCGCCGACGTTGTTCAGCACGACGATCTTGACCGGCAGCGCGTAAGTGGTGACGGTTTCCAATTCGCCCAGGTTCATGCGGATGCTGGCGTCGCCATCGATGTCGATCACCAGGGCGTCGCGCTGCGCGAATTGCGCACCGATGGCCGCAGGCAGCCCGAAACCCATCGTGCCCATCGAGCCCGATGTCAGCCAATGACGCGGCGCCCGAAAATCCAGGTACTGTGCCGCCCACATCTGGTGCTGCCCGACGCCGGTGGTGATGATGGCGTTTCCCTTTGTGTGCCGGTTGATTTCTTCCAGCACGGCATAGGGTTGGATCAGCGCGCTGGCGCGATCGTAGTTCATCGCGTGCGTGCGCTTGAGTGCCGCGACATGTGCATGCCAATCGGCCCGCATCGTTTGATGGCCATGCGCCGTGCCGTAGTGCGTAAGACGATGCAGCGCACGGTCCAGCGGGCCGACGTGACACCAATCCGCTTGTTTGACCTTGTTGATTTCTGCCGGATCGATGTCGATATGCGCGATGAAGGTCGCCCTGGGTGCGAACTGGGTCGGCACGCTGGCGACGCGATCGTCGAAACGGGCGCCGAGCGCCAGCAGGAAATCGCAGTCTTCGACGGCATAGTTGGCATAGGCGGTGCCGTGCATGCCGAGCATGTGCAGCGCCAACGGATCAGTGGTGTCGAAACCGCCAATGCCCATCAGCGTGGTCGTCACGGGCAGGCCGAATGCCTCGACAAATGCACGCAAAATCGGTGCGGCATTCGCCGCGACAACGCCGCCGCCTGCATAAATCAGCGGTCGTCTCGCTTTCGACAGCGCTGCGAAAAACGCGGCGCATTCGGCGTCGCTGAGCATCGCCTGCTCCACCGCACGCAGGCGCGCGCGGTAGCCGGGCAAGGGCAATTCGCTGCAGCCATCGAAAACAATGGGGGCGTTCTGCACATCTTTGGGAATATCCACCACCACGGGACCAGGACGACCGCTGCGCGCGATGGTGAATGCGGTGCGCAAGGTCGCTTCCAGCTTCTCCGCCTCGGTGACCAGGAAGACGTGTTTGGCGCAAGAGCCCATGATGTTGCTGATCGGCGCTTCCTGGAACGCATCGCTGCCGATCGCCTGGGTGGCAACCTGGCCGCAGATCACCACCAGCGGAATCGAATCCGCAGTCGAATCGCGCACGGGCGTCACCATGTTGGTGGCGCCGGGACCGGAGGTGACGATGGCCACGCCGACCTTGCCGGAAGCGCGCGCGTAGCCGGAAGCCATGAAACCCGCGCCTTGCTCATTGGCGGGCACGATCAGCGGCATGGGTTCGCTGCCGTCCGCGCGAGGGTGTTCCGCGTTGTACCGGAACACCGCATCGTAGACGGGCAGGATCGCGCCGCCGGAATAACCAAAAAGTACCTCGACACCTTCATCAGCCAGCACTTGTACGACGACATCCGCACCGCTCATGGCCGATCCGGCGAGCGGGTGACGCGCGATGGCCTGATCGGCCTCGGCGGCGGATGCGAGTTGTAGCAACGGCATGTTCACGGTGATCCCTTGGTGATGGTCAAAGCGAGAGTCGTCAGCGGATAAATGGAATGCCAGCCGGCCTCATGAGTTAACGGGTACGCCGTAGGTACTCACGATGCGTGCGTCCTGTTCGGTCGCCGAGAAGTGCTCCCACTCGATGCCGTTGACGTCCGTGGTGCTGCGGAAGCCGTCGGCGCTGTCGTCTTCGAAACCCACGTGCCGGAGTTGGCCGGCGCGCTGCGGGTTCTGGTTGATCGAGAAATTCAGCAGATCGGTGCGCCACATGGCGTATTTGCCACGTACCACCGCGCTCGGCGGTTGTCCGAGGCGGGTGCTGTAATCGGTGATGGATGCATCGAGATCGTGCACGGCGAGAGCGATGTGAAAGCGTTTCATGGCATGCATTCCGCGAAGGTCCATGCAGCGCTCTCCCGCCGGAGGATGGGGGCGTTGGGAGAGCGCTGCATGGGTTTCAACCCACTTTCTTCAGCGGCGCTTGCGCCGCCTTGGCACCGGCCTGCAACCAGGGCATGCGCGCACGCAACTGGGCGCCGACCTGTTCGATCGGATGATCGAGATCCGCTTGCTTGAGCTTCTTGTAGTTCGGCAGGCCGGCCTTGTACTCGGCGATCCAGTTGCGCGCGAAAGTGCCGTCCTGGATGTCCTGGAGCACGGCCTTCATGCGTTCCTTGGTGCCAGCGTCGACCACGCGCGGACCGCTCACGTAGTCGCCGTATTGCGCGGTTTCGGAGATGAACTCCAGCATGCGGGTGATGCCGCCTTCGTAGAACAGGTCGACGATCAGCTTCAGTTCGTGCAGCACTTCGTAATAAGCGATCTCCGGCTGGTAACCGGCTTCGACCAGGGTTTCGAAACCCTTTACGACCAGTTCGCTGGCGCCGCCGCACAGCACGGCCTGCTCGCCGAACAGATCCGTTTCGGTTTCTTCCTTGAAGTCGGTCTTGATCAACATGGCGCGCGCGCCGCCGAGTCCAGCCGCATACGCCTTGGCTTTCTCTTCAGCGTGGCCGCTGACGTCCTGATGTACGGCGTATACGCAAGGCACGCCACGGCCACGTTCGTATTCGGTGCGTACCAGCGCGCCGGGTCCCTTGGGGGCCACCAGCACGACGTCGATGTCGGAACGTGGCTCGATCTGCTTGAAGTGCACGTTGAAACCATGTGCGAACAACAGCGCGGCGCCAGGCTTGATGTTCGGTTCGATCGCCTGCTTGTACAGCGCGGGCTGCACCATGTCCGGCGTGAGCACGGCAACCAGATCGGCGCCGCGCACGGCTTCGGCCGGCTCGACGACATGGAAACCGTCGGCCACGGCTTTCTGCCAGGTGGGGCCGTTCGGACGCAGCCCGACCACGACATCCAGGCCGGAGTCTTTCAGATTGAGCGCGTGGGCGCGGCCCTGACTGCCATAGCCAAGAACGGCGATGCGCGCCTTGGCAAGCGTTTCGGTGGTGGCGGTGGTGCTCATGCGATGACTCCTGCGTCGATAGGTGATGTCACGGATGGTTGGGTGGCATGGGTAGACGGATAGGTGGTGGCGCCTTCGGAAGCGGAGCCGACCAGTTGCGCGTATTTGGCGAGTGCGCCGCGCTTGACCTTGGGAGCGGGCGGTTGCCAGGTCGCGCGGCGCGTAGCGAGATCGGCATCGGTGGAAATCGTGCGCGTCTGCGCGTCGATCACGATGCGGTCGCCTTCGTGCAGCAAGGCAATGGGGCCGCCGCGTGCGGCTTCCGGTGCGATGTGTCCGACCATGAAGCCGTGCGTGGCGCCGGAGAAGCGTCCATCGGTGATCAGTGCGACGTCGTTACCCAGCCCGCGGCCGATCAAGGCCGCGGTGACGCCCAGCATTTCGCGCATGCCGGGGCCGCCGGCGGGGCCCTCGTTGCGGATGACCACCACATCGCCTTGGGTAATGCCACCGGCTTGCACGGCGGCGAAGGCCTGCTCCTCGCTTTCGAAGACACGTGCGCGCCCTTCGAAATGGGTGGCGCCTTTGCCGGCGAGTTTGAGGATGCAGCCTTCCGGCGCGAGATTGCCGTACAGGATCGAGTAGCCGCCGCGTGGCTTCAGCGGCGCGCTGACCGGATGCACCACATCCTGCTTTTCAGCGCGCGGCGCGGCAGCACATTCTTCGTACAAGCTGCGGCCGGTCACGGTGGGCGCTTCGTCCAGCATGCCGGCGGCGATCAACTCCTGCGCCACCCGCGCGCTGCCGCCCGCGCCGAACAGTTCCACGGCGGTGTAGCGGCCCGCCGGCAATAGATCG
Organism: Dyella sp. SYSU CM1112; assembly: GCF_058216415.1. Taxonomy (NCBI): domain Bacteria; kingdom Pseudomonadati; phylum Pseudomonadota; class Gammaproteobacteria; order Lysobacterales; family Rhodanobacteraceae; genus Dyella; species Dyella sp. SYSU CM1112. The sequence goes on from NZ_JBZEGI010000023.1 coordinate 6,321, forward strand.
GCGATCACCGGTGTATGCACGGAAGCCGGTTCGAAATCCTCGATCGTCCACGGCACACCGGCTTCGCGTGCGATGGCCAACAGATGCAGCACGGCATTGGTCGAGCCGGCGGTGGCCGCCACCATGCGTGCAGCGTTGCGGAAGGCCGTTTCGCTCAGGATGTCCAGCGGCTTGCGCTCCGCACGCAGGCAATCCATCACCAGCTCACCGCAGCGGAACGCGGCGTGCTGCTTGGCCGGATGCGTGGCGGGAATATCGTTGAAGCCCATCGGCGACAACCCCAGCGTCTGCAGCACCATCGCCATGGTGTTGGCGGTGAATTGGCCACCGCAGGCACCGGCGCCAGGGCATGCGTCTTTTTCAACCGAGGCCAGTTCTTCGTCGCTGATTTTTCCGGCACCGTGTGCGCCGACCGCTTCGAACACTTGCTGGATGGTGATCGGATGATGGTTATGCGTGCCGTGCGCAATGCTGCCGCCGTACAGCGCGACGGCGGGAATGTTCAGGCGTGCCATCGCCATGGCGGCGGCGGGAATGGTTTTGTCGCAACCGCAAAGCACCACCATCGCATCGAGGCAGTGACCATCGACGGCCAGCTCAATCGAATCGGTAATCACCTCGCGGCTGATCAGCGACGCGAGCATGCCGGGCGTGCCCATTGCGATGCCATCGGTCACGGCAATGGTGTTGAATTCGACCGGCGTACCACCGGCCGCGCGAATGCCCGCCGAGACATGTTCGGCCAGGTCACGCAGATTGAGGTTGCAGGGGCTTACGTTCGACCAGGTATGCACCACCGCGACCAGCGGCTTGGCGATGTCGCTGTCCTGCAAGCCAGTGGCGCGCAGCATGGAGCGCGCGGGGGCACGGTCGGGTCCGGATTTGATCAGATCGCTACGCATCATGACCTCAGCCGCACGCGCGCAGGCCGCACAAAAAGGCGGGCGTGGCGACGTCATCGAGTGCGGCGATCACCGCGTCGCGAATCGCACCGGTGGTGGCTTTGCCGCCGATATCGCAACTACGCGGGCCCTGCGTCAGCACGTGGCCGACGGCGGCTTCGATGGTGGTGGCCTCGATCTCCAGTCCCAGCGAATGGCGCAGCATCAGCGCAGCGGAAAGTATGGCGCCGAGCGGATTGGCGAGCCCTTGTCCGGCGATATCGGGTGCCGAACCATGGATCGGTTCGTACAGGCCGGCTTTGCCTTCGCCCAGCGATGCAGAAGGCAGCAAGCCGAGCGAGCCGGCCAGTGCGGCGGCTTCGTCCGTGAGAATGTCGCCGAACAGGTTTTCGGTGACGACGACGTCATAGCGCGACGGTTGCGTGAGCAACAGCATCGCCATCGAATCGACGAGCTGATGTTCCAGCTTCACATCCGGATAGTCCGCGGCGATGCGCGTGACGGTGCTGCGCCACAGGCGCGAGGTCTCCAATACATTCGCCTTGTCGACCGACGTGACATGCTGGCGCCGTTCGCGCGCCAGTTCGAATGCGCGGCGCGTGACGCGCTCGATTTCGGCGACGGTGTATTTGCATTCGTCGGTGGCGGTGTCGGCCGTGCGTGTCTTCGCGCCGAAATAGGTGCCGCCGGTGAGTTCGCGCACGAACAGCACATCGACGTTCTTCAGTTTCTCGTTCTTCAACGGCGACAGCGACGCCAGCGACGGGTGTACCTGCAGCGGACGCAGATTGGCGTACACGCCCAAGGCAGCACGCAAAGCGAGCAGGCCTTGCTCAGGACGCACTTTGGCCTGTGGATCGGACCACTTCGGGCCACCCACGGCGCCCAGCAATACGGCATCCGCTTTCTTGCAGGCTTCCAGCGTGGCCGCAGGCAGCGGTTCGCCGGTGGTATCGATGGCGCAGCCACCGATCAGATGCGATTCGAATTCAAACGTGTGCCCGCTGCGTTCTGCGACGGCTTCCAGTACGGCGACTGCCGCGTCGATGACTTCGGGACCTACGCCGTCGCCGGGCAGGGTAACGATACGCGCCTTCATGCCGCCTTCTCCTGTAACTGTTCGTAGTGAGTGATTGCATCGTTGTGTTGAAGCAGGAAGCCGAGCTGATCCACGCCATTGAGCAGGCAGTGCCGCGCGAACGGTTCGAGCTGGAAGCGAATATGTCCGCCATCCGGCAGTTCGATCGCTTGTTCGCGCACATCGATGGAAAGCTCGACGCCGGGGTTCTGCAGCAGCCAGCGATGCTCGGCTTCGTCCAGCACGATGGCTAGCAGGCCGTTCTTCAACGCATTGCCGCGGAAGATGTCGGCGATCTCGCTGCACAACACCGCTTGGATGCCGTAGTCGAGCAACGCCCACGGCGCATGTTCGCGTGAGGAGCCGCAACCGAAATTGCGTCCGGCAACCAGGATTGAGCAGCCGCGCGCCTGGGATTGGTTGAGCGGGAAGTCAGGGTTGTCGCTGCCGTCCTGGCTGTAACGCCAATCGTTGAAGCAGAACTTGCCCAGGCCTGCGCGTTCGGTGGTGGTGAGAAAACGCGCGGGGATGATGCGGTCGGTGTCGATGTTTTCATCGAGCAGGACGGCAGTGCGTGAATGAAGGCGAGTGACAGGTTTCATAAAGACGCTCCAACGGAACGGGCGTCCTCTCCCCCTCGGGGAGAGGATTGAGATGAGGGAGAGCACTTCGCATGAAGCGCGTGGCGAGGCCGGCGCCTCACCCCGGCCATCTCACCGGAGGGGAGAGGGGGTGAGAGCAGACTCATGCGGCCACCTCCGCCAGGTACTCGCGCGGATCGGCAATTGCGCCGGCAATGGCGGAAGCGGCGGCGGTCGCGGGACTTGCCAGCACGGTGCGCGCGCCCTTGCCTTGGCGTCCTTCGAAATTGCGATTCGAGGTGCTCACCACGAGTTGGCCCGGCTGCGCCAAATCGCCATTCATGGCGATACACATCGAGCAGCCCGGAATACGCCATTCCGCGCCGGCGGCCAGGAACACGTCGTGTAAACCTTCTTTCTCTGCATCGCGGCGTACGGCTTCTGACCCCGGCACCACCAACACGCGTACGCCTTGGGCTATGCGCCGGCCGCGCATCACGCTGGCGGCTTCGCGCAGATCCGAGAGGCGCGAGTTGGTGCAGCTGCCTATGAACACCACGTCCACGGCCGTACCTTGCATGGGCTGGTTGGGCTTGGCCTTCATGTAATCAAGCGCGCGCTGCTCGACCGGATTGCGCGCCGCAGGTACGGGCTTGTCCAGCGCGATCGCCATGCCCGGATGCGTGCCATACGTGACCGTCGGGCGGATCCGGGCTGCATCGATCCGGACTTCGCGGTCGTATGTCGCTCCTTCGTCACTGCGCAAGCTGCGCCAGTGCTGTACGGCCGTTTCCCAGGCTGCGCCTTGCGGTGCGCGCGGGCGATCCTTCAGCCACGCAAAGGTCGTATCGTCCGGCGCGATCAGGCCGGCGCGCGCACCGGCTTCGATCGACATGTTGCAGACCGTCATGCGCTCTTCCATCGATAGCGCTTCGATCGCTTCGCCGCGGTATTCGATGACGTGGCCCGTGCCGCCGTCGATACCGATCTCGCCGATGATGTGCAGGATCAGGTCTTTCGCGCCCACGCCGCGAGGCAGGGCGCCATCGACATGGATGGCCAAGGTCTTCGGCCTGCGCTGAAGCAGGCATTGCGTGGCCATGACGTGACCGACTTCCGTGGTGCCGATGCCGAACGCCAAGGCGCCAAACGCGCCATGGGTGGAGGTATGGCTATCGCCACAGACAATCGTCATGCCGGGCTGCGTGGCGCCCAGTTCGGGGCCGATCACATGCACGATGCCGCGATCGCTGCTATCCCAGCCGTACAGCTGCACGCCGAATTCCTTGCAGTTGGCTTCCAGCTGCGCCACTTGTGCCTTCGCTTCGGCGTTGGCGTAAGGGCGTTCGCCGTCTGCTTGCGGCGGTAGCGTGGGCGTGGAGTGATCGAGCGTCGCCAGCGTGCGGTCCGCACGACGCAGGCGGAGGCCGCGTGCGCGCAATTCACTGAAGGCCTGCGGCGAGGTGACCTCGTGCACCAGATGCAGATCGATGTACAGCACCGCCGGGGTGTCAGCGGTTTCGGGCGCCACGACATGGGCATCCCAGATTTTTTCGAATAGCGTACGAGGAGTCATGCCGTAACCTGCTCTGCTTGAGAAATGGGTGCGTGGACGGTCGCAGTCGAACTTCCGCGATCGGGCATCGCTGTGCTGACCGACGTCAGCCAGCCATACCGGTCTTGCGTGCGACCATCGAATAGACCGAAGAATGCGTCGCGCAGTGCGCGCGTGATGGGGCCTGGCGTACCGTTGCCGATCGTCTTGCGATCGACCGAACGCACGGGCGTGATCTCGGCCGCGGTGCCAGTCATGAAGACTTCGTCGGCGCTGTATAACGCTTCGCGCGGCAGGTCGCGCTCTTCGACCATAATGCCGAGATCGTCTGCGAGTGTGATCACCGAATCACGCGTGATACCGGCCAGGATGCCGGCGCTCGAGGGTGGCGTGAGCAGCTTGCCGCGTTTGACCAGGAACAGGTTTTCGCCGGCGCCTTCGCTCAACAGGCCGTTATGTCCCAGTGCGATGCCTTCGTCGAAACCGCCACGGCGTGCTTCGAGCCCGATCAGCTGACTGCTCAGATAATTGCCGCCCGCCTTTGCCCAACTCGGGATGGTGTTGGGAGCAGGGCGATGCCAGGACGAAACGCAAACATCCGCGCCCACTTCAGCGGCTTCGCCCAGGTACGCACCCCATTCCAGCGCCATGATCGCGACGTCGACGGGCGCGTCGTTCCTGGGGAGAACGCCGAGCCCGCCGGCGCCGCGAAACACGATAGGCCGCACATAGGCAGAAGCCATGCGATTGGCGCGAATCACTTCGAGGCATGCTTCGTTGATTTGCTCTTCGCTATAGCCGATCTCGATTTCGTAGACGCGCGCCGATTCGAATAGCCGCCGTGTGTGATCAGCGAGGCGGAAATAGGCGGGGCCTTCCGGCGTGGCATACACGCGCTCGCCTTCGAAAACGGACGAGCCATAGTGCAGCGCATGCGTGCTGACATGGACGGTGGCATCGGCCCACGGCTTGATCTGGCCGTTGTGCCAGAGGAATGGCGTGCTCATGCGGAGGTCTCCTTGTGCACATGTAGCTGCGCGCGACGCTCGAAAGGCGGCATCCCAAGACCGTTTTCTTCAGTCGTTGGCTGTTGGAGGCGCTGCGGAAACTGGCGTTCGATGCGATTGACGATGGCGAGCGCCGCGTGTGCGGTCGCTTCAACGATGTCGGTGCTGACGCTGCTGCCATGCCAATCGCGTTGAGCATGGCGCGCCGTGAGCTGCGCATGGCCTTGTGCGTCGCCGCCCTCGCTGATCGCCCGCACACGGAACTGCGTCAGCACCATGTCGGTGCCAGTGGCGCGCTCGATCGCACGCAGCACTGCGTCGACCGGACCGTCGCCAAGGGCGGCTTCGCCCACGTCGCGGCCATCTTCGTGGTGCAGTTTTACGGTAGCGGACGCACTGCCGCCGAGATGCGAGTTGGTATTGAGTTGAGTGAGATGCCAGGGGCCCGTGGCATCCGGATCCTGGCCGAGCGCCAGCGCTTCCAGATCTTCGTCGCGGATCTCGCGTTTGCGGTCGGCCAACGCCTTGAAGTGTTTGAACACCACTTCGATGGCTGCATCGTCCAACGTGTGGCCGAGGGACTCAAGACGCTGGCGTAGTGCGTGACGGCCCGAATGCTTGCCAAGTACCAGCGTGGTTTCGGCGATGCCGACATCCTGCGGACGCATGATTTCGTAGGTGCCGCGATGCTTGAGCATGCCGTGCTGGTGGATGCCCGATTCGTGTGCGAAAGCGTTCTCGCCCACCACCGCTTTGTTGCGCGGAACGGCTTGGCCCGTCAGCTGCGTCAACAAGCGCGACGTGGGATACAGCTTGCGCGTATCGATGGCGGTATGCAGCCCGAAATGGGGGGCGCGAACTTTCAACGCCATGACGATTTCTTCCAGCGCGGCATTGCCTGCGCGCTCGCCGATACCGTTGATGGTGCATTCCACCTGGCGTGCGCCGGCGCTGATGGCAGCCAGGCTGTTGGCGACGGCCATGCCCAGATCGTCGTGGCAATGCGCGGAAAACACGGCTTTGTGTGCATCGCGCACGTGCCGGCGCAGGTAGGTGAATAGTTCCACCATTTCGGCAGGAGTGGTGTAGCCCACGGTGTCCGGTGCGTTGAGCGTGGTGGCACCGGCAGCGATCGCGGCGCTGAAGACTTCGACGAGAAATTCCGGCTCGGTGCGCAGCGCATCTTCGGCAGAGAATTCGATGTCTGCGCAGTATTTGCGCGCGTGTTCGATGGAGGCGACGGCGGTGTCCAGTACCTGCTGCTTGCTCATGCCGAGCTTGTGCTCGCGATGCAGTGGACTGGTGGAAAGAAAGAGATGGATGCGTGAATGATGGGCGCGTTCCAGCGCGCGTGCGGTGGTGTCAATATCGACGGTTTGACATCGCGCCAGCCCGCATACCGTGGTGTGACGCAAGGTTCGCGCGATCTCTTCGACGGCTGCGAAATCATCCGGCGATGCCTGCGGAAAACCCGCTTCCAGGATGTCCACGCCCAGTGTTTCCAGGGCTTGTGCCATGCACAATTTCGCGCGGCGATCCATGGAAAACCCGGGCGCCTGCTCACCATCGCGGAGGGTTGTATCGAAGATACGTACGCAATCCTCGGCGCTATCGGCGTTTTCGCCGCTGTCGTTCGGTTGTGCTGTTTCGGGTTTCATGCCTGGCTCCGTTTCGGGCGGGGCGAAGGGCGATAAAAAACCCCGCATCCTTGTCGGGTGCGGGGTTCTTCAGGGTATCTAGGTCAGTTTTGCTTTACCTTGACACGCGCCCTCAGCCCGCACCTCCGTTGGTAATAAGGAGTACGAGTACAAGGGAAATAAGAAGGAGGCCGGCGAATGGCAGCACATCCGCGATCGAGGGAGGTCGAATCGCGTAAATCAGATAGCGGTGGCTGTTGCGTTGCGGCATGTCGTCGACCGTACGGCAGACATGGATAGAGTGTCAATCTTTTTTTTATGAAAATTTTTCCGATTTGATCGATGGATCACATACAGACGGATGGACGTCCATATTGATCAAGCGCTTTGCGGAAGTTTCGTTTCATACGAAACCAAAATGGGCTGGCAATCATTGCCGTGGCGAAAGATGCTCGCAACACCATGCAAATGCGATGGGTGCGGCAGCCAGGGCGGCTGCGATGGCGGATGGAAACCTTTCGGCTGCATCACTTCATCCTTTCGGGAGCGCGTCGAGGCGGTGTGAAAGCGGGCCAACAGGGCGAAAAACCTCCAGCCAGCTACCATGACGGCTATGCCCCTCACTCATTCCTCATCAAACGCGTCGGCCCCACAGCAAGGCGCTGTGGCTCGTTTTGCAACGGGCCACTCGGGCATCCTGCCCGCGTTTGCAGTGCCGGCCGGTGACATCCGGTCGGTGAGTGGACCGCATGCGTTCGGCGAAACCTTGCTGGAGCTGATCGCCCAGGCACGGCGACGTATCGTCATCGTGGCTTTGTATCTGCAAGACGACGAAGCCGGGCGCGAGATCCTTCAGGCGTTATGGGCTGTGCGTCGTGCGCGACCAGCCCTTGAGGTGGAGGTATACGTGGATTGGCATCGCGCACAGCGTGGGCTGATCGGGAAGACTGCGAGCCGGGGCAACGTGTCGCTCTATCGTGAAAATGTAGAGCGTTTAGGGGAGGGCGTGGCGATTTACGGCGTGCCGGTGCAAAACCGCGAATTGTTCGGCGTGCTGCATTTGAAAGGTTTTGTTATCGACGATCAGGTCCTGTATAGCGGCGCCAGCATCAACAACGTATATCTTTCCCATCAGGGCCGTTATCGGCTCGATCGCTATCATCTGATCCGACACGCTGGCTTGGCGGATAGCCTGGTGGATTTCGTGCAGCGGCATTTGCGAGACCAGGAGGCGGTCGTCCGGCTGGACCGTTCACCGCTACCGTCGACACGTGATTTACAGCCCTATATCCGCCGATTACGGCACGATTTGCAGCGGGCGCGTTATCACGTACCTCCCGAATCGATGTCCGATGGGGATATCGCAGTCACTCCCTTACTGGGGTTTGGTCGCAGCGACAATCAGCTCAACGAAACACTGCTGACACTGCTACGCCATGCGCGACGGCGTGTGGTGTTATTGACACCTTATTTCAATTTGCCGCGTCCAGTGCGTACCGCTCTGGGCCATCTGCTTCGACGCGGCTGCACAATCGACATCATGGTGGGCGACAAAACGGCCAATGATTTCTACATTCCGCCGTCGCAGGCTTTCCGCCGGATCGGCCTGCTTCCGTATCTCTATGAGAACAACTTGCGACGGTTTGCGCGTACCCATCGCGGGCATATGGCGCGAGGCCAGCTCAAGCTTTGGTTGTGGCGTGATGGCGACAACAGCTACCACGCCAAAGGTTTGCTGATCGATGATGACGTGGCGGTACTTACCGGCAACAACCTCAATCCGCGAGGGTGGGCATTGGATCTTGAGAATGCCTTGCTGCTGCGCGATCCGTCCGGGCTGCTTGTTGCCAGGCATGAGGCGGAATGGGAAGCGCTGCGTGGCTATGCCACCCAGCTGGAAGACGACCGCGCCCTGGATTCTCCGCGGCATTACCCTGCGGAAATACGCAAGCTGCTGCGCCGGCTGAGTCGTGTGCGCCTGGATCGTCTGCTCAACCGGTTGCTTTAGCTGCTTGGATACTCAGGCGTGCTAGCCGCATGTCCAGCCAGCGCCGCACGTCGTGCCACTCGCCAGCGAGGATTGAATAGCACACCGTGTCGCGTAGCGTGCCGTCCGGGCGCCGCTTGTGGGCGCGTAGTACGCCATCGCGATGCGCGCCGAGCCGTTCGATGGCGCGTTGCGAATCGAGGTTGCGTCCATCCGTGTGAAATTCCACAGCGACGCATTGCAGTACTTCAAAGGCATGCTGCAGCAGCAGACGTTTGCACGCGGTATTCAGATGGCTCTTCTGCCACCGTTTTGCGTACCAGGTGTAGCCAATCGCGATGCGCGGCAATTCCGGTGCAAACTCGTAAAAGCGTGTGGTGCCGACGATGTCGCCGCTGCGCTTTTCGCGCACTGCAAACGGCAGCATGGCATTGGCAGCCAGGCCATCGAGCGCTTTCCTGACATAGGCTTCGGTCTGTCCTGGCGCCGGCGCGCTGGTGAACCACAGGTCCCAGAGTTCGCCGTCAGCCGCCGCTGCCTCCAGTTCGGGAACATGCTGGAGCCCGAGCGGTTCCAGCAGCACGTGATCGTCTTCAAGCATGGTGGGAGTCAGGGTGGGCATGAGCAGGCGGCAGGCAGTGGGGCAAGTGCGTTGAGGAGGCGTTGCAGTCCGTTGCCGCTCACGCATCCAGATCGGGAATCAGTTTGCTTTCGAGTCGGGCGATGGCGTCCTTCAATAGCAGCTTGCGTTTTTTCATGCGCGTAATCTGCAATTCATCCCGGCCGATAGAAGAGGCCATCTGCTGGATCGCGACATCCAGATCGCGATGCTCTTGGCGCAACTCGGCCAACAAATGAGCGATCTGGGCGGGATCTTGGGCCTGCATGGCGGTCATCGCGGGAGCGGTAATGAAGACGGCGAATTGTACCGCGCCCGGCCTGGGGCGAGGGGCGGTTACAATAAACGCCTGCCCGCCGTCGAAGTGTTTTCCATGTCCGCCCATCCTGAGGCTGTTCAGCCTGACATCGCCCGCAAGAAGGCCTATGAAGCCGGCAAGCTCGCCAAGCGCCTGCGTCATCACGTCGGCCAGGCGATCGCCGATTTCAACATGATTGAAGAAGGCGACAAGGTGATGGTGTGCCTGTCGGGCGGCAAGGATTCCTACACCATGCTGGATATCCTGTCGTCGTTGCAGGCGAAAGCGCCGCTGCGCTTCGAACTGATTGCTGTGAATCTCGACCAGAAGCAGCCGGGTTTTCCCGAGCATGTGCTGCCGCAGTACCTCACCGAGCAAGGCGTGCCTTTTCACATCATCGAACAGGATACGTATAGCACTGTCACGCGGGTGATTCCGGAAGGCAAAACCATGTGCAGCCTCTGTTCGCGGCTACGCCGCGGCGCGCTGTACAGCTGGGCTGCCGAGAACGGAATCAGCAAGATCGCGCTGGGCCATCATCGCGACGATATTCTCGGTACCTTTTTCCTCAACCTGTTCTATCAGGCCAGCCTGAAGGCAATGCCGCCCAAGCTGCGCTCGGATGATGGGCGGCATGTGGTCATTCGTCCGTTGGCGTATTGCAAGGAAAGCGACATCGTCGCCTACGCCGAGCACAAGCAGTTTCCGATCATTCCCTGTAATCTTTGCGGTTCGCAGGAGAATCTGCAGCGCAAGGCGGTGAGCCGCATGTTGCAGGATTGGGAGCGCCAGTTTCCCGGTCGTAGCGAGACGATGTTTCGCGCGCTGGGCAACGTGGCGCCTTCGCAACTGGCCGATCGCCAGCTGTTCGATTTCGTCTCGCTCGGTGCCCGCGAAGGCGCCCGGCGGGCCGATGTCCACGGCTGGCTGGCGGGAACTGATGACGAGAACAACCCTTAGCTGTGCTGGCGGACGTCTGGACGTCCATACCCCTTTTCCCTAATCGAGTAGAGCCGTGTCCCACTTTGCATCTGTTGAAATGACCCCGGGCGATCCGATCCTGGGTCTTACCGAGGCCTTCGTGGCCGACCCGCGTCCCGGCAAGGTCAACCTGGGCGTAGGCATCTATTACGACGAAAGCGGCCGCATTCCGGTGCTGCGCGCCGTGCGCCAGGTGGAAGAAGCATTGGCGCGTGAGTCGCTGCCGCGCGGCTATCTGCCGATCGATGGTCTGCCTGCCTATACGCAGGCAACCCAGAAGCTGGTGTTCGGTCCCGATTCCACGCTGCTGGCAGCCGGCCGCGTCGCCACGTCGCAAACCATCGGTGGCAGTGGCGCATTGCGCGTGGGAGCGGAGTTGCTGAGGAAAGCATTGCCCAAGGCCAAGGTGGCGATCAGCAGCCCGAGCTGGGAAAACCATCGCGTGGTATTCAATGCGGCTGGTTTCGAGGTGGTGGACTACGCTTACTATGACGCCGCCACGCACGGCGTGGATTTTGCCGGCATGCTGGCGGATCTGGGCAAGCTGGAGCCCGGCACGGTCGTGTTGCTGCATGCGTGCTGCCATAACCCCACTGGTGTCGATCTCTCGGTCGAGCAGTGGAAGCAAATGGTTGCGTTGGTGAAGGATCGCAAGCTGCTTCCCTTCATCGACATGGCTTACCAGGGCTTCGACAAGGGCATCGATGAAGATGCCGCTGCGGTGCGCTTGTTCGCCGAATCGGGTATTGAATCTTTCGTGGTGGCCAATTCGTACTCCAAGTCGTTCTCGCTTTACGGCGAGCGCGTGGGCGCGTTGTCGGTCGTCGGTGCCACGCGCGACGAAACGTTGCGTGTGCAGTCGCTGGTCAAGCGCATCATTCGCTCTATTTATTCCAGCCCTGCCACGCACGGCGGTGCGTTGGTAGCCGGCGTGCTCAACAGCGCCGAGCTGCGTGTGGTGTGGGAGCAGGAGCTGGCCGAGATGCGCGGGCGCATCCATGCCATGCGTGCCAGCATGGTGGAGAAGCTTGCCGCACAGGGCTCGCCGCAGTTCGGTTTCATCCAGAAGCAGGCAGGCATGTTCTCGTATTCCGGGCTCAGCAAGGCCCAGGTGGACCGCTTGCGCGAGGAGCATGCGATCTACGCCATCGGTACGGGACGTATCTGCGTGGCCGCGTTGAATCGCAGCAATCTCGATAACGTGGTGGCCGCGGTGGCTGCTGTGATTCGCTGAGTGCCAATGGCCACGCGCGCGCCTGCGTGCGCAGCAGGGAAGGCGTGGCGTGTATTCCACGCTTACGGCAAGTCCCAATAACCCCTCCCAGCCTCCCCCTGCAAGCAGGGGGAGGGGCATATCTATCGGGCCAAAGCATGTTTTTTCGTAATCTCACGCTGTTCCGCTTTTCACCCTCTGTGGCCGAAGATCTCCAACGTCTGGATGACGTGCTGGGCGAACACCGGCTGCGCCCATGTGGGCCGCTGGAAATGGGCACGCGCGGTTTCGTGCCGCCAGTCGGGCGCGGTGACGAAGCAGCGATGACGCATGTCGTCCATGCGTGCACGTTGGTGACCGTGGGCAGTGAAGAAAAGCTGCTGCCCGCTGCGGTGGTGAACGACGAGCTGCAGCGCAAGGTGCAGAAAATCGCCGAAGAGGAAGGGCGCAAGGTCGGCGGCCGCGAACGCAAGCGGATCAAGGAAGATCTGCTTACCGAATTATTGCCGCGTGCATTCGTGCGCAGTTCGCGCATGTCCGCTTACGTTGATCGCAAGAACGGTTGGCTTGTGCTTGATACCGCCAGTCGTAAAAGCGCAGAGAATGCACTGACCCAGGTGCGCGAAGCCTTGGGCAGTTTTCCCGCGGTACCGCTCGCGCCTGAAGAAGGGCCGCGTGCATTGATGACCGACTGGCTTGCCCATGGCAAATTGCCGGGCGGCCTGGTGCTCGGCGACGAGTGCGAACTGCGCGATCCAGCCACGGCGACCGGCGCGATCGCGCGGTGTCGCCGTCAGGACCTGGATGCGGAGGAAGTGAAAGAACACCTCCGCAACGGCAAGCAAGTCTTCCAGCTTGGCCTGGTTTTCGACGATCGCATCAGTTTTGTGCTGGGTGAAGACCTGGTGCTGCGCAAGCTGAAGTTTCTTGACGTGGTGCTCGATGAGCTGGGCGACAGCCAGCAGGATGCTGCGGCGGAAATGGATGCCCGCTTCGCCTTGCTGACTTTGGAGCTGGAGCGCCTGCTGGCCAAGCTGGAAGAATGGTTCGGTCTGCCACGCCCGGAATGATCCGGGCTGGAATGAAGGGGTAAAGCCACCTGTTTGGCCCGGGACCCGGATCGGGGGGCTTCATGGGAGTGGCACGCCTACATCCGCCTGGGCGATTGTCCCAGTACCCCTGAGACGCGCGCCCTGCCTGACTTCCCGAGGAGCGGCAAAAAAAGCCCTTGCGCGGAGCCCCTGCCGCCCCACATTCTGCGGACACCCGGGGCCTTTTCAGCCTTCGGCGGCAGTAAGAAAGGCAAGCACTATGGCGTATCTCGACGGCGACTGGCTGGAGCTGGCGACACCCAGCGGCAACACTATTCGTGTGCTCAAAGCTTCGCATCCGCGGGCGCGAAGATTGCGCCTGACTGTATCGACCAAGGGCGCGCGCATCACTTACCCGCAAGGTACGCATCCTTCGCAGGTCAATGCGTTTTTGCGGCACAACGCTGATTGGCTGGAAAGAAAGCTCGGCGAACTGAATCTTGTGACGCAGCCATTGCCGCCCCTGCGAGTAGGGGTGTCCGTTGACTTTCCTCTGCGCGGCGAAACCGTGGCGCTGGATTGGGCCGAAGGCGCCTATCCACGCGTCGTTGCCCACGATGGCGGCCTCACCCTTGAAATCCCACGGCCGCACAGCCGTGCGTTGCCAGTAGCGCGCGGATTGCTCGCGTCTTATTTTGAATCACAGATTCGTCGTGACGTTTCGCGCTGGCTGGCCAGCTATGTTCCACAGCTCGGACTTGCGCCGACAGCATTGCGCGTACGGCCGATGAAAAGTTTGTGGGGAAGTCTGGATACGCGCGACCGCATCAATCTCGACCTTGCCCTGGCCTTGGCGCCGGCCGCAGCGTTGCGCTACGTGCTGGTGCACGAGCTATGTCACTTGAAAGTGCGCAATCACTCACCGCGATTTTGGGCGCACGTGGAATCCATCTTTCCGGATTGGCGAGAGCAGCGCGACTGGCTGCGTCAGCATGGTGCCCTGCTGAAAGCGGAACTGGATAGGTTGATCGCTGACGTCGCGGATTGAGCACGGCCCTGGCATCGCGCACCAGGCAGACGGGACAATGAGCATGCGCCACATACTTCCCATGCGGGCCGTGCTGCCACAGGCGTAACATCCATGATGTGTGCGAGGGCGAAGGGATATTCATGACTTTCAACCAGATGTTTGCTGGTATCTGGCTGCTATGGTTGCTCTACTGGGCAATCAGTGCCATTCGGGTGAAGCCGGCCGTACGCACCGAATCGGCTTCCTCGCGCCTGGGGCGCCATCTCTTGTTGCTCATGCTGGCGGCGATACTCGTATTCCACCGGTTTGCACGGTTGAACCACACGTTTTTGAATGACCGGTTTGTTCCGGATCAACCATGGGTTATCTGGCTCGGCTTCTTTCTTACGGTAGCCGGCTTGGCATTTACTTGCTGGGCGCGTGTCGTTCTTGGCCGTAACTGGAGCGGGATCGTACAGCTCAAACGGGATCATGAGCTGATCGTTCGGGGGCCTTACCGCATCGTGCGCCACCCCATCTATACCGGGCTATTGCTCGCTTTCTTCGGCACGGCGCTGGTCATAGGCGAATGGCGTGCGCTCGTCGGCACAGCTCTTGTCGCGATCGCTTTCTGGCGCAAGCTGCGATTGGAAGAGCGCTGGATGTGCGAGCTGTTTGGTGACCAATACCGGCATTACATGCGCGATGTAAAAGCGCTTGTGCCGTGGGTGCTTTAAGCCATCGCCTAGGGCCTGTTTACGCTACTGGCGTCGCTCGCGCTGGGAGCTATTTGCGCGCCAGACAAGGAAGAGCGAAGGCGTGTACGTCGGTCCACAACTAAGCGATGACGCGGTATGGCGGGCAAACAGACCCAGCCCTTCGGGTTGCCGTTGCGTAGCCGCCATGCGGCAGCGCGCGGCTTGACCTGGCAGCCAGCCAGGCCTGCGCCACGCACTACCACCTGACGGCTACGCAACGACAACGCGTGCCACGCCAGTAGCGTAAACAGGCCCTAGAAAAAGCCGATAACGCAGGATGCGCGTGCGCGATGTCCTTTCGGGGATGGCGGCGCGGATTTCACCATGGCTCCACGGCCATCACCGTAGGGTTTGCCTAGCTCGAAGCCTGCATGTCTTGCAGGCCGTCCGCCCGCATGTGGCGCTATCCGACCTTGCCGATGAAGCAACAGCCTATTGCAATCCCGCGTATCAAGCCCGCAGGCGTGGCACCCGCCGACACGTTGACACCTGCGGACCGTTACCAGGAATTGTTTGTGGAGGTGCAGCTAGGGCGTGTCTTTCCGGACAGCAAGACCTTCGTCGACTGTGTGCCGCTGGGCGAGCCGGAACGGATTCTCGCCATGTATCGTGCGCAGCGAGGCCAGGCGGACTTTGATCTTGCCGCATTCGTGCACGAGCACTTCGAAATTCCGCATATCCACCATAGCCATTATGTGTCTGAGCCCGGGCAGTCGCTGCGTGATCATATCGACGGCTTATGGGATGTGCTGACACGGCGTCCGCATCTGCATCCGCCGAAATCTTCGCTGCTGCCCCTGCCGAATGACTACGTGGTGCCGGGGGGCCGGTTCAGCGAGCTCTATTATTGGGATTCCTACTTCACCATGCTGGGCCTGGCCGAGAGCGGACGTCATGATTTGCTGCGTTCGATGGCCAACAATTTTGCCTATCTGATCGATACGTACGGTCACGTACCCAATGGCAATCGAACCTACTATCTGAGCCGATCCCAGCCGCCGGTGTTCGCGCTTATGGTGGAGCTGTTCGAGCACCACAAGATTTGCGAGGCCATCGAGTATCTGCCGCAATTGCAGAAGGAATACGATTTCTGGATGGATGGCGCCGACGTGCTTCGCCCTGGCGACGCGCATCGGCATTGTGTGCGGCTGGACGATGGTGCGTTGCTCAATCGCTATTGGGACGATCGCGACACACCGCGCGAGGAATCGCATCGCGAAGACGTCACAACGGCAAAGCGCACGTCAAGGCCGTCCACCGAGGTTTATCGCGATTTGCGGGCGGGTGCCGCGTCGGGCTGGGATTTCAGTTCGCGCTGGTGCGATGAGGGCAAGCTCGAAACCATCCGTACCACGGCCATCGTGCCGGTCGATCTCAATGCTTTCATGTATCAGCTGGAACGTCAGATTGCGGTCTTGAGCCGCGCTGACGGACAGGCCGGGCAGGCAGAGCGCTTCGCGACCAAGGCCAAGGCGCGCCATGAGGCCATCAACCAGGTGCTCTGGAGCGACGCGGACGGCTGCTTTCTGGATTACGACTGGCAGCGGCATGCACTGCGCCCGGTGCTCAATGCAGCGACAAGCGTCCCTCTTTACGTCGGTCTTGCGACCGACGTGCAAGCAAAACGTGTCGCCGAGGCGTTGCGCGCGCGGCTGCTGGAAGAGGGCGGCCTGGGCACCACCGAGGTTAGCAGCGGCGAACAATGGGACAAGCCGAATGGTTGGGCACCGCTGCAATGGCTAGCGATCCATGGCCTGCGCCGTTATCGGTTGGACATGGCGGAAGAGATCGCCCATCGCTGGCTGCGCACCATCGGCAGTTTGTATGAACGTGAAAGCAAGCTGGTGGAAAAGTACGTCTTGCTGGTGCAGCCGGAAGGCTCGGTCGGTGGCGACGGCGGTGAATACCCGTTGCAGGATGGCTTCGGCTGGACGAATGGCGTAACCCGCCGTCTGCTGCATGAAAAGCCGGAGCATCAGGCCAATTATGCGATGGCTGCAGCAGCGGCCTAAAGCTTCCATACACCGTATGGCCGCAGCGCTCACGTCCATCCAACATGCTTGCCGACACGCTTGTCCCCTATCACCCATGAGACATGCATGATGAATACCGCGGCAGCACCTGCGCACTCCACTGCGCCATCGTTGACGCTTCCCAAAACGCTGGTCGGCCAGAAAGCACTGGTTACCGGCGCAAATTCGGGCATTGGCCGAGCCGTGGCGATCGCACTTGGCGAGGCCGGCGCCGACGTTGCGGTGAATTACGTCACGGGCGATGCGGCAGCCCATGAAGTCGTTGAGTCTATCCGTGCATACGGTGTCAATGCCGTCGCCTACGAGGCGGACGTGTCATCCGAAGAACACGTTGCCGCGATGTTTCGTGACGTGATCGAGCGCTTCGGTACGATCGACATTCTCGTTAGCAACGCGGGCCTGCAGCGCGATGCTCCTTTTCATGCCATGACGCTGGCGCAATGGAATACGGTGCTAAGCGTCAATCTTACGGGGCAATTCCTGTGCGCGCGGGAAGCGATCCGCGAATTCATCCGGAGAGGTGTCGTGCCGGAAGTGTCCTGTGCGGCGGGGAAAATCATTTGCATGAGTTCGGTGCATCAGGAAATTCCGTGGGCGGGCCATGCGAATTACGCCAGTTCCAAAGGCGCAATCAAACTGCTGATGGAAAGCCTGGCGCAGGAAGTGGCGCCGCATCGCATCCGGGTGAACGGCATTGCACCCGGGGCGATTCGCACACCGATCAACACCTCGGCCTGGAACACGCCGGATGCGTACAAGCGTCTGATGACGCTCGTGCCCTATGGGAGAGTCGGCGAGCCCGAAGACGTTGCGCGCGCCGCAGTATGGCTGGCCTCCGACCTGTCCGATTATGTTGTAGGAAGCACGCTTTTCATCGATGGCGGCATGACGCTTTATCCGGGGTTTGCGACCGGAGGCTAGCCGGATTTTCAGTGCACGCAAAAAAATCCCCGCTGTTCGCGGGGATCTTCGTGTCGTGGGGTTGCGAGCTAATGCGCCAGGATGAAATTGGTCAACACTTCCGAGAAGGCTTGCGGCTTTTCCATCTGTGGCATGTGATCGCAGCCGTTGAGAATGCTGGTGCTGATCGCCGGGGCGTGGGTGAGGCCGGTCCGCAGGCTCTCCAGCGCGGAGATATCGATAATCTTGTCATCGCGGCACCACATGCCGAGCACCGGCATGGTGAGTTTGTCGAGTCGGTTTTGCAGCGATAGTGCCTGCGAGGTTTCGCTCAGCTCCTTGAAGGTGTTTTCGATGAAAGCGCGATTCTTGATGTTGTTCTTCACGAATACATCGATAAAGCGTCCGGGAATGTGGGGAACATGCTCGAACGCCCACGCATTCGCACGCAGGAAGCCGGCCCGATCGTTGTAAATGAAAGGATCCTTGCCGCTGAGGGCTTCCTTGGCGAAAGCGTTCTCCTTGAATTTCAGTCCGAATGAATCAATGAGCGCCAGTTCCGCGACGTCGTCGGGATGCTCGGCGGCATAGACGCCGGCGATTGCGCCGCCCATGGAATGTCCCACGATCAGCGAGTGCTGCAAGTGGAGTGTCTGGATGAAGTCGTTCAGCCGATCCGCCTGGTTGTCGATGTTGTAGCTGGCGCCAGGAATGCGCGACGACTCGCCCCAGCCGGGGAGGTCGGGAATCACCACATGGAAGTGCGCCGTAAGCATGGGCGCCACTTTCAACCACACTTCCTTGCTTGCGGCGAAGCCGTGCAGAAGCACGATGGTGGGGCCTTGGCCGCCTTCGTAGTACACCCAACGCGTGTCGCCGGCTTGCACAGAGTGCTTCTGTAGCTGTGCATTCATGGCTTCGCGCCATATGTTGGCCTTGATCAGCCATTGCGGGGCGAACAGATAACTGCCGCCGAGTACCACGATCACCAGGGCGACAAGCATGCCGAGGAATTTAAGGCGGCGGATCAGCAGGCGTTGCCAGAGGGGGCGGGTCGTGTTGGTGTTCATGCGTATGCCTCAAGAAGCATGTTCTCTTCCTTCAAAGGAGAAGGAAGAGTGATGAGTAGTGATTGCCACAAAATTGCGTTCAACATGCGCGTTCGTTTTATAGCAAGGCTGGGAGCAGATTTTAGATGGATCGCACGCGCTACTCCTACATCGAAGAATGGCGCGTGACCTGTTCAGTGGTGGCCGGCCTGAGCTTTTGCAAACAGTGCTTCGACCGCCTGCTGCGTCAACGGGTGATAACCGCTCTTGGCTTTGGCGTACACCTGCTTGGCGAATGCCAGCCCATCGGGCGTCTTGCTCAACGCAACATAGATCGGCATGGTCAGGTAGAGACGCCCGATGCGGGTCATATGTTCCGCAGCGGCCGGCCATGCTGCCTTGTCGCCAGCCGCAATGGCGTGCACATACCAGCGCATGCCGATCTCTGCGTTAGGTGTGCCGGTGAGATGCCATGCGGCGTCCAGCGCTTGCATCTTGGCGAGTGGCGGCCTATCGGGCAGCCCATCCAGGAAGTACATCCATTCCTGTGTGTTCCAGTCCTTCGCGTCCAGTTTGTTCGCCGGCAGGATTCCGGCCAGGAATGCCGTGCGCTCTTTGTCGATAGCGTCGAAGCGTGGTGAATCGGGGATCGGTGCATCTTTGGGAATACCCGTGCCGTACACCCAGTCCTTCACTTCATCCCAACTCATTTTGCCCGGGTATTTGTCGATCAGATTCGGCTTCAAATAGCCAAGCATCTGTTCGGTAGTAATGCTTTGGAAGGCAAAGTGATCGAAATAACCTTTGAGATAGGTATCGAATGTTTCCCGGCCGAAACGCTGTTCCAGCGTGCGTAAAAACCAGGAGCCTTTGCTGTAGGCGACATCGGAGAGTGTGTCGTCCGCATCGATGTTGCCCGGCTTCGGTGCGAGCCGCTGCGCATTCGACGGAATGCTGCTGATTTCCTTTTGCAGCCCATGGATGCTCAGCAACGTCTCTTCATCGGCTTGCCGCTTGCCATAGAGCGCCTCGGTAATGCGTCCCTGCACATAGGTGGTCACGCCTTCATTGAGCCAGATGTCGCGCCACGACGCGGCGGTCACGAGGTTGCCGGACCAGGAATGTGCCAGCTCATGCGCAACCAGTGACACCAGGCTCTTGTCGCCTACCAGCACGGTCGGCGTGGCGAACGTCATGTTCGGATTCTCCATGCCGCCATAGGGGAAGCTTGGCGGAAGCACCAGGATGTCGTAGCGGCCCCAGCGATAAGGGCCGTACAACTTCTCGGCGGTCTCGATCATTTTTTCGGTGTCTTCAAACTCGTGTGCGGCTTTGCCGACCACCGAAGGCTCTGCGTACACGGCAGAACGCGGACCGGTTTCGCGGACGGCGAGATCGCCGGCTGCGATAGCCAGCAAGTAAGAAGGAATCGGATGTGTCTGGTTGAAAGCGAACGATCCATTCAATGGATGCGCTGGATCGTTCGGCGCGCTCATGGCGACGCGCGTGTCTTGAGGTGCGCTCACCTGGGCGGTGTAAGTGAAGCGAATCGCCGGAGAGTCTTGCAGCGGCACCCACGAACGTGCATGGATCGATTCGGACTGCGAAAACATGAAGGGCTGTTTTTTGTCTGCTGTCTGGGCAGGCGACAACCACTGCAATCCAGAGGCGCTGGGCGACGTGGTGTAAACGATGCGTACTTCGTGCGGACGTTGTGGTGTCTGGATTGTAAGCTTGCTGCCGAGTTGCTTATCGCGTGGCGCCAACGCGTACTTCAGAGGGGTGCTCTTTCCGCCGGCATCGACCGACGCAATGCTGGCGATGTTCAAGTCGCGTGTGTCGAGAACCAGTGCATGGGCCTTGGGATCTTCCCAGTTCAGCGTCAATGTTGCTTGACCGTCCAGCTGGCGATGCTGAAAGTCGACTTTCAGCTTCAGATCCAGGTGAGTGATGCGTACCTCCTCGGGCTGGGCATAGGAATAGGGATCGTTGGCGTGCGCAGCCAGCGGCAAAAGCAGCGCGCCAAGAGCCAAGGTTCGAAGCGGGGACATCGGACAGCTTCCAAACAGTGGGAAGCGGCGAGTATGCCATCGCCGCCCTTTGTCTGGCCTGTGAGAGAGGTCCTTGGCGGCGCTCAGGCGCTGCTGGCAGGCTGTTTTATAAGCAGCATTGCGATGGCTGCGTCGTCTTCTTCGCGTTGCCAGACCCGGTGCTAGGGGAGTTCGTGGCCGCTGTGCGGGTCGTCCGCATACGCATGCACGGTGGATAGGAAGCCGGATTGCGACTTGATGCGCTCTATCCAGGCAAGGATGTGCGAATAGCCTTCCAGCGCAAAGCTGGCTTCCTCCGCGCGGCTGGCATAGGCGAATACAGAGATATCCGCGATGCTGTCCCATATTCGGTAAGAAACGGCCGGTGCGCCAGTTCGCGATCGAGAATCCACAGCGTGCGCAGACCGGCATTGCGCTTCAGCGCCACCAGCGCCGGCGCGCGACGCTCCAGTTTGCCGGTCAATGCCCAGTGACGCAGCGAGCCGATAACCGACTCCACCCGTTCCTGTTCAAAACTAAGCCACTGCAGCACCTTCGCGCGGCCGAAAACATCATTGGGCAAATAAGACGTGCCGTCGGCGAGAAAAACAGGATGGCATTCGATTCCGCAAGGGTGCGGCCGTCGTCCAGCTGGATCGCGGGTACTGTTCCTGTGGGACTGATGCGAAGGTAGTCCTTCGTTTGGCCTTCGCCTTCGAAGATGCTGATAGAAATAGTGCGATAGGGTTGCTGCCGGTGATGTAAAAGCTGACGGATTTTCCAGGCATTTTGAGAAGCGGGATAGTCGAAGAAGGTCAGCATGGCAGGCGTCTCTCTACGTAGCACGACGCTGCAGTGTCTCCAATGTGCCACGCACGCGATATCCGTTTCTTGCGGTGATGGACGTGTGCGTCACTTATACGATGTCTTGCCCGCTGGTATTCGGAGCTATCGGCGCACGCTTCGCAGGTGGCGCATGAAACATGCCGTGTTTATCGACGATCGCGCGGTGACCTTATCTCAAAGCCTCACACATAACGATCAGCAAGCCGATCCGTCGCCTGCACGAGTGCGTCGACGATGGCCGGCTCCGAAGCGGCATGTCCCGCCAGCACGATATGCAGTTCCGCCTCAGGCCATGCCGCGGCAAGATCGCAGGCATTCTTGGCGGGGCAGATGATGTCGTAGCGCCCGTGCACGATCACACTGGGAATGCCGCGCAGTTTGCCGACGTCACGCAGAAGTTGGTTAGGTTGGAGGAAGGCGTGATTGCGAAAGTAATGCGCTTCGATGCGGGCAAGGCTCAGCGCGACTTCAGGGGCGGCAAAGCTTGCTTCGGTTTCCGGGCTTTCTTCCAGGGTAATGCCGCCGCCCTCCCATGCACCCCAGGCTTTGGCGGCCTCCAGGCGCACGGTTTCGTCGGTGCTGGTCAGTCTTCGCCAATAGGCATCCAGCATGTTGGCGCGTTCTTCCAGCGGTATGGCCGAAGCGTAGCGCTGCCACTTCTCCGGCAAGATCCACGATGCGCCGCCTTCTTCGTAATACCAGCGGACTTCCTCCGGCCGGCACAGGAAGATGCCGCGCAATACCAGGCCAAGCACGCGTTCCGGATGTGTCTGCGCATAGGCGAGAGCAAGCGTGGAACCCCACGAACCGCCGAACACGACCCAGCGCTCGATGCCACATTGTTCGCGGATAGCTTCGATGTCGGCGACGAGATGCCAGGTCGTGTTGTCCGTGAGATCAGCAAAAGGTGTGGAACGTCCGGCGCCGCGCTGGTCGAACAGGACGATGCGATAACGCGCCGGATCGAAAAAGCGCCGATGATAGGGCGACAGGCCCGCGCCGGGACCACCGTGCAGAAAGACGACCGGCAGCCCACTTGGATTGCCGCATTCCTCCACATAGAGGGTGTGCCGCTGATCGACCGCCATGCGATGTGTGCGATAGGGTTCGATCTCGGGGTACATCGTGCGCATGCTGATGATCCATCGGGCGGGTTGGTGGGGTGTAATTAGTCTTGCGACAGCACGCGCGCTGCGTCCCACATGGTACGCGTCAGCGGACGGTTGGCATGAGGTGTCTGCAAGACAATCAGCGTGGTCGTACTGATGCTTGGATGGATTTTCAGCAGGCGATCGAGCACGGCTTCCAGATGCGAGACGGACATCGCTACCACGCGCAACAGGGCGGAATCTTCGCCGGCGAGGCGGCGGCAATCCAGGACTTCGGGCACGCCCGCGACAATGCTTCCAATACGTGAGCAGATCCCGCCATCGCAGCGCAGGCGCACCATCGCTTCGATCCCGAAACCGACGCGCTTTGGATCGACCATGGCGCGATAACCGGTAATCACGCCGGCTTCTTCCAGGCGCTTTACGCGCTCGGCGACAGCCGGCGCAGACAGGTTGACCTTGCGGCCAAGCTCGGCATAGCCCAGGCGCGCGTCGTGCTGCAGGGCTTCGAGCAGCTGCCAGTCCTTGGCATCCCATTCGGCTTTCGATTCGTAGGTCATAAATAGCGATGTCGTTTTGATCGACGGCGAAATAGGGGGGAGGGTATTGGGTCCATTATTCCTCGGGCAATGCCGCAGCACTAGCATTTCCCACTCTTCCCACGGAGCCGGTTATGAACGATGCCGAATGCCTTGACGGGCGCGCACTGGTTTACATAGCGATCGCTTTAGTTACCTGGTCTTCGGCATACGCGGCGATTGCCTATGCACTTACCTCGTTCACACCGGGCGAGGTCGCCTTGGCGCGGTTGGCGATCGGCTCTGCTTGTTTCGCGATATTGCTGTGGGGCAAGCGAGTGCCGTTGCCGAGGCGTAGCGACTGGCTGCAATTGGCCGTGCTGGGCGTGCTTGGCCTCACGGTTTATCACCTTTGCCTCAACCGGGCGGAGACGCGCGTCGCCAGCGGTACGGCTGCCATTTTGATTTCGCTGGTGCCAGCCGTGACCACCGCGCTGTCCGCTTTCTGGATCGGGGAGCGGATTACGATGCGTCAGGCGATGGGATTGATAGTCGCCTTGCTCGGGGTTGTGTTGGTGGTGATTACCAGTGGCAAGCGAGTGGCATTCCAGCCCATGGCGGCATGGGTGCTGATCAGTGTGCTTGTGTGTGCGATTTTCTTCGTTGGGCAGAAGCCGCTGTTCGGCCGCAACAACGTGATTGGCGTAACCGCATTCGCCTTTTTTGCTGGAACGCTGGGGGCCGTACCGTTCGGACTGCATCTGCCGCGTGCGCTTGTAGCCGCACCATGGACACATATCGCTGCGCTTATCTATCTGGGTGTGGCGCCCACGTTCTTGGGTTACCTGGCATGGAACGCTGCCCTGCGACGTGCGCCGACCTCGCAGGTTTCCAGTTTCATCTATTTTTCGCCACCTATTGCTGTGCTGATCGGCTGGGCGTGGCTGGGCGAGAAGCCGGGTTGGCTGACATTGGTCGGTGGCGCGATTACCGTCGGTGGTGTCGCCTTGGCAAACACTCGCCGTTCTGGTGCTGCAGCCAAAACTGTTGTGCCTGCTGTCGAGCAAGCATGCAAATCGTGATGTTCGATCTGTGCGCCGCAAACCCCTGAAAAATGCCTAAGGAAAAGCCATGTACACCCTCTACATTGCCAACAAAAACTATTCGTCGTGGTCGTTGCGGCCCTGGGTGTTATTGAAGGAACTCGGCATTCCGTTCGGAGAAAAGCTCACGCCGTTCCGATCCGGCACCTCATCGAGCTGGTCTGTCTTCCGCGCCTTTTCACCGACCGGGAAAGTCCCGTGCCTGCATGATGGGGACACTGCCGTATGGGATTCGCTGGCGATTACCGAATACCTGGCCGAGCGCCATGCTGGCGTCTGGCCGACGGATGCCCGTGCACGCGCCTGGGCGCGTAGCGCGGCGGCAGAAATGCATTCGGGATTCCAGGCGTTGCGCTCGTACTGCCCGATGAATTGCGGCATTCGTTTGCAATTGCACGTGGTGCCGTCCGCCTTGGCGAGCGACCTTACTCGCCTGAAGGAATTATGGAGCGAGGGACTGACACGCTTCGGTGGGCCTTACCTTGCAGGAGCCACCTTCACGGCGGCCGATGCGTTTTACGCCCCTGTGGCGTTTCGCATACAGAGTTATCGGCTGCCGATGGACGGCGATTTGCAGGCTTATGTGCAGCGTATGTTGTCGTTGCCATCCATGCGGCAATGGTACGAGGCAGCCTTGAAGGAAGCCTGGCGCGATCCCGATCACGAGAAAGAGACGCTGGAGACCGGCACGCTTCTGGAAGACCTGCGCATGGCGTAATGCGCATAGTCAATGCGCAGCATGTTCTGGGCTTGGCGAAAACTAGCGGAACTTAGAGCTTGTAGCCGCGATGGATGGCGACGATGCCGTTGCTGAGGTTACGTACCTCGACGCCACCAAAGCCGGCTTCTTCCATCATGGCTTTGAGCGTGTCCTGGTCCGGATGTTTGCGGATCGACTCGGCGAGGTACTGATAGCTTTCGGCATCGCCGGCGAACAACCGGCCCAGTTTGGGCAGCACCTGGAACGAGTGGAAATCGTAGAGTTTGCTGAACAATTCGCTGCGGACTTTTGAAAACTCCAACACCAGGGCCCGGCCACCGGGCTTGAGCACGCGGAAAATATCGCGCAGGGCTTTGTCCTTGTGCGTGACATTGCGCAGTCCAAAGGCCATGGTGATGGCGTCGAAGCTGTTGTCCGGAAAAGGCAGCGCCTCCGCGTTCGACTGCACCCAGCGCAAGCCGGACACCAGGCCGCGGTCGGTCATCCGGTCGCGGCCTACGTTAAGCATGGCCGCATTGATATCACCCACGACCACATCACCGTTCTCGCCGACCACCGGCTTGATCAGCGCGGCGATATCGCCGGTGCCACCGGCGAGATCCAGTACGCGGTCTCCGGGCCGGATACCGCTGATGGCGACGAAGTGGCGCTTCCACAAGCGATGGACGCCGAACGACATCAGGTCGTTCATCAGGTCGTAGCTGCGGGCGACCGAGGTAAAGACCTGGCCGACAAGCTTTTGTTTTTCCCCGACCGGAACGTCGCGGAAGCCGAAATGGGTGGTGGACGGTTCGCTCATGCGCGCATGGTACAGGATGGTGGCGCGATGACGTTGCCGAAGTCGTACCGAAAGGACAGCCGAACCCCTTAGGCTTTCCCGATAGCTTCTATAAGGCGGCCTTATCCGCCATATAGGCAAGGTGAAGTGGCCGGATGAGCCCGGGCGGCGTAGCCTTCCTGCAATCTGACTCATTGCTGCTGACGAGGTGGAATATGAAGCGTTCGACGTGGTTGTGCTGTATGGCTGTCGGGCTCGGTTGTGCTGCGATGGCTGCCCAGGGAGCGCCGACGCAGGTCATTACCGCAGCCGGCAACTATCACCCCTTACCGCATGCGGCTTACCAGCCGGATCCGGCATCCACCTATAAAGTGGTGTTCTCGATGACCAAGGGCAGCGAGAAGCCAGGCCAGGTCAATCCCGCCCTGGAACGCGTTGCGCGTACGGTCAATCTTTATGCGTCGGCGGGGGTGCCGGTCGATCATCTGAAGTTTGTTGCCGTGGCGTCCGGGCCAGCCACCTCATTGGTGCTCGACAATGAGCACTACAAGGCACAGTTCGGCGTGGACAATCCCAATCTTCCCGTCATCGCGCAGTTGCGCAAGGCAGGCGTGGATGTCGCGGTTTGCGGCCAGGCCATGGCGGAACATCACTATCCGAATGAGTGGGCGGCAAAAGATGTGACGCTGAGCCTATCGGCGCTGACCACGGTCACCGAACTGGAGCAGAAGGGTTACGCCCTGATGCCGCTGTAAGACTGACGGGGGAGCCGATCATGTCGTTGTGTTTCACCTTGCGCTTGCCACGCGCGCTGTTGGCAGGCTTGTTGGCTGCAGTGTGTTGCAACACCTATGCTGCGCAGACGGATTATCTTCCGCCTTGGAACCCACCTCCCACGGGAGGTGTCTCGTTCGCGGTGCCGCCGTTTGACGCGATTGCCGATCTGCATGGCGACATCGTCGATCCGCAATTGACCGTTTTCTTTGCGGGCAATCAATTCATGGTGGTGCATGACTTGATCGAAGCATTCAAGCAGCGTTATCCGCAATACCAGCGTGTCTATGTGGAGACATTGCCGCCCGGCATTCTCGCCAAGCAGATCGAAACCGGCTCGCTGGTGATGGGCAATCTTCGCATTGCGCTGAAGCCGGATATTTTTACCGGCGGCAAAGGTTCGATCACCGCCTTGCAGAAGCAGCACGGCTGGTTTGCAGCTACCGCCGATTACGCCCGCAACCCGCTGGCGATCCTGGTGGCAAAAGGCAATCCAAAACACATCGAAGGATTGAAGGATCTTGGCCGAGCCGATGTGCGCGTCAGCATGCCCAATCCACAGTGGGAGGGCATCGCCAAGCAGATTGAAGCCAGCTACCGGAAGGCGGGTGGCGATGCGCTTGACCACACAATCATGGAAAGCAAGCTCAAAAATGGCAGCACCTATCTCACCCGCATCCACCATCGCGAATCGCCGCTGCGCGTGCTGGAAGGGCAATCGGACGCTGCGCCGGTGTGGTCGACAGAAGCATATTTTCAGCAAGAGATTTTGCATCGCCCGGTGGAAACGGTAGTTATCCCGCCGGATCAGAACGTAACAGCCACCTATACGGCTGCACGCATGAAAGACGCACCGCACACGCAGGCGGCGAAGGATTTTCTGGCTTTCATGGCGTCCGCCCAGGCGCAGGCGATCTATCGCAAGTACGGCTTCCAGCCGGCACGCCCATGAAAATGCTTCGCAGTGTTCTGCCCGCGTTGTGTGCCCTTTTCACGGTGCATGCGCTGGCAGGCACGCCGGATGGCGCCACGTTGGCCCAGCAGGGGAATGGGCGGGGCGGGGCGCCATGCATGGCGTGTCATGGCGCTGATGGTGGTGGACAACCTGCTGCGGGTTTTCCTCGCCTGGCAGGTTTGCCCAAGGCCTATTTGCTGAAACAGCTGGAAGACTTTGCCAGTGGCTCGCGTGCCAATGTCACGATGAAGCCTGTAGCCAGTGGACTGAGCGAGGCGGAACGTGAGGTGGCTGCGAGTTATTACAGCGCGCTGCCGGTTCCGGTGAGGCAACCCGTTACCGTGCCATCAGGCCATGTTGCGCAGCTTGGAGAGATGTTGGCCACGCGTGGACATTGGTCCAAGGGTTTGCCCGCATGCGAGCAATGCCATGGTCCGGGCGGCATCGGCGTGGGTGATCACTTTCCGCCACTCGCGGGGCAGTCAGCCGTGTATTTGAGCAATGAACTGCATGCATGGCAGCAAGGGTCGCGACACAACGATCCGCTGCAGCTTATGAAGAGCGTGGCCGACAAGTTGACCGACGCGGACATTGTCGCGATCAGCGCGTGGTACGCCGCGCAATCGCCTACCATGCATGGGGAGGCGCAGCCATGACATCGACGCGTTGGATGGCGATCGTCATATGCGCGATGCTCGCGGCTTGCAGTCACCCTTCGCACCAGGCCACCGAGCCTTCGGCGAGTCGCGCGACGACTTCGCCTTCAATACCTGCCGTATATTTTAAGCCGCCTTCGGATTCCGCCATACCGAATGACGAATTCGGCAAGCAGATTGCACTAGGACGACAGGTCTTCGTCGACCCTGGTCGCTACGCCAAAGCCTACGTGGGCAATCAACTCAGTTGCGAAAACTGCCATCTCGACGCGGGACGTCTGGCGCATTCGGCGCCGCTATGGGGCGCATATCCGATGTATCCCGCCTACCGTAGCAAGAACCATCACGTGAACACCTTTGCGGAACGCCTGCAGGGATGTTTCATGTACAGCATGAATGGCAAGGCGCCTCCGTTAGGCTCTCCTGTGCTGGTGGCGTTGGAAAGCTATGCCTACTGGATGTCCCAAGGCGCGCCGATCGGTACTTCGTTGCCGGGACGCGGTTATCCCAAAATATCCAAGCCTGCGTTGCCACCGGATTATGCGCGTGGTGAAGCGGTATACCATCGTGACTGCGCGCTTTGTCATGGCGACCATGGACAAGGGCAGCAAGTCGCCACAAAAACGGTGTTCCCGCCGCTATGGGGACCGCAGTCCTTCAACTGGGGGGCAGGCATGGAACGTATCAATAACGCCGCCGGTTTTATCAAAGCCAATATGCCATTGGGTCGCGGCAACACACTGACTGATCAGGATGCGTGGGATGTCGCCTATTTCATGGATGCCCACGAGCGTCCGCAAGATCCGCGCTTCAAAGGTTCGATTCCGCAGACGCGCAAGGCGTATCACGATACGCCGGATTCGTTGTACGGCATGACGGTGAACGGCAAGGCGCTGGGTGATGGAGTGACGGGCCCTTGAGTGTGTGCAGTCGCTGCACGATCAATGCTTATCGTGATCGACTGGCGTACGCTCGTGTTCGTGGTGTTCGGCGGCGACATGCCGTTGATGCAGCTCTTCGCTGGTGCTCATCGGTTCGGTTTCTGCTGCCGGTGGCGTGGATGGTGTTTCCGGTTCCGTCAGTTCCGGCGTGGCGCGCGGCGTTTCTTTTTCTTCGCTGCCGGTGATCTTCAGAATCGAATGGCGCATTTCGCGGGCAAGAATCACGCGTGCATCGCGCACCATGTCTTCCAGGGCGGAGTCGTAATCCAGCTTGCCCTCGGGGTCGGTCCAGACCACACGGCGTTCGCGCAATTTCTGGATGAAACCTCGGAATAGCGCTTTGTCGAAGAATTCCGGTGCCAGCGGTTCGCTGAGCAGGCTGAGGCGTTGGGCGGTGAGGGTGCAGACGTTCTCGAGTTCAGCAGAGGTAATCGTGTGCGGCCCGTTCTTCACCAGGGCGGCGATAGTGATGTAGTAGCGTTCGAAGGCCTGGATCAGGCTACGCGCGATAACCTTGAGCTGATAGGCGGCATCGTCCTGGCCGGGCCCCCGTTCGAGCACGCGCCCTTCTCCGGTGGCTTCAAGCAAGCCGCGCCGCACGAAGAAATCGATGGTCGCTTGCAGCTGTACACCAAAACCTTCGCTATCCCAGGGCAGGAACAATTCTCCTTGGATGAAGGGATAGATGATGCGCCCCAGGCGCAGTACGGAGGCGCGCGACATGCGGCGATTGTTGAGGAAGCAGCAGGCGACCCATGCGGCGGCGGCAGTGAGGTGCAGCACGTTGTTGCGGAAATAGCTCAACAGCACCGCAGGTTCGCCTTCCACGGTGAGCACGTCACCCAGTGGATGACGCACGCGCGTGATCCAGCCCATCTGTTCGCCATAGGCGATGATCGCATCCGGTGCCAGCGACGTAAGCGTCATGCGATCCGAATAGGGCAGTTCTTCCAGCAGCGCTTTCAGCAAGTCGAGCTGTGCGAGCAGATCGCTTTCCGCCATCGCGTGCTTGGGCGTCGACAGCAAGGCGAGCGCGAGCAGGTTGATCGGGTTGACGTCTGCGGCCCGGTTGATGTTGATCTGGATCTTCTCGGCGAGCTGATCGATCACATCACTCAGCCATTCGGGTTTGGCGCTGGCGTCGGTGGTGGTCTCGCGCCAGTTGCTGCTGGCGACGTCAAGCATCGGCGTCAATTCGATCGGCTCGCCGAAATTCAGCGCGACGTGGCCGTAACGCTGACGCAATACACCGAGTCCGCGAATCAGGCCGATCAGGGATTCTTTTTCCTTTGGCTTGCCGGAAAGCTCGCCGGTATAGCTTTTGCCTTCCATCAGCTTTTCGTAGCCGATGTAGACGGGCTGAAACAGCACCGGGCGACGCGGTGCGCGCAGGAAGGCGCGTACGGTCATCGCCAGCATGCCGGCGCGTGGCGCGAGCAGTCGACCAGTGCGCGAGCGGCCGCCTTCGATGAAGTATTCGATCGGTACGCCGCGATCGATCAACTGCGCGACGTATTCGTTGAACACCACCGAATACAGGGCGTTGCCCTTGAAGCTGCGGCGCAGGAAGAAGGCGCCGCCGCGACGCAGGAATGCTCCGATCAGCGGCAGGTTGAGGTTTACGCCAGCGGCAATGTGAGGCACCACCACGCCCGATACGTGCAGCTGATACGACAGCAGCAGATAGTCCGCATGACTGCGATGACTGGGCACATACACCACTTCGTAACCGGGTGCCGCAGCGCGGGCCTTGTCGAAGTGATGCATGGTGATGCCGTCGTACAGCTTGTTCCAGAAATTACGCAACAGGAACGAGGCCGAGCGCACCACCGGGTGGGAGTAGTCGGCTGCGATTTCCATCATCATCTTGTGCGCGCGTTCCCACGCCTTCGCATAGCTGATGTTTTCTTTGGCCGCAGTGGACCTGATGGCGGCGCGCACCGGTTCGGCATTGAGTACGGCATCGACCACCGTACGACGGTGCGAAAGATCGGGTCCGATCACTGCTGCGCGAATGCGGCGGAAGTGCGTGCGAAGCACGCGCGCCATCTTGCGTGCGAAGCGTTCCGGGCGCACATCACCTGCTTCGTCCAGCACCGTGCGCAGCGAGACGGGTGCCGAGAAATGCACAACGGCGTCGCGCCCGTTGAGCAGCAGCGCGAGCATGCGGCGGAAACGGCCGACCACCACCCAATTTTCCGAAAACAGCACGCTGAACCAGCCCGATTCGCGCGAGGGTGCGCGGCCGACGTAGATCGAGACCGGCACGATCTGGATGTCACGGTCCGGGAACCCTTCCAGCGAGCGCACGAGTTGGCCCAGGGGTTCATTCGGCGACCGCTGACGGCTACGGCCGAACAGCCATCCGTCGCGACGTGCCAGCGCGAATACCGAGCGCCGCCGGCGCGTATGCGCTAGCGGCTGCATGGGGCTGGGCAGCCCCGCCTCGCGGCAGGCACGATCCAGAATCAACGCGTCGGAAAATCCGTCGCGCTCGATCACGTAGCAAACGGGTACGTCGGTTTGCAGCAGGCTGGCCGGTTCGGCCGGATCCCGCCGAATGCGCACCCAGGGCTCAAGCAGGTGCCCGGCGAGGTTGAACCACCAGGGGGCGCGGCTGCGGTAGGTCATTTCCGCGGTCGTCATATTCGGCATCTGCATAGTGTAAGTGGTTCGTCTCTCCCCGAAATCACCCACCAGGTTTCTAGGGTTTGGCGGCCAGTGTGGCGCCGCTGGAAGAGCTGGCTGCCGGAACGCTGCTGCTGGCCGGTGCAGGTGGATGCAGCAGCTGTTGGTGCTGCGCGCGCTCGCCGTCGACCAGGTCCTGGCTGTACCAGCGACCTTCGACCAGCACGAGCTGCGCATCGACACTCAACGGTTTGCCGAGCAAGGTGTAGTCGATCTGCACATGGGCGTGACCGTGGTCGATACCCAGCGTGGTGACTTTTGCGGAGTCCAGCACGTCGTCGACGGAAAGCCCATAGATCGCCAGTAGCTGCTTGAGGCCATCATAAGCAAGGGAGTACTCCTTCATGGCGTTATCGAAATCCATGTGCTGGAGCTGGTCCGGATCTTTCAGATGGAGTTGCCGTGCAGTGGTGACGACAATGTTCACGGCCTGCTTCGCTTTATCCTGGTCGAACCATGACGTTTGCTGAGCCCACGGCAATAGCACGTTGAGCGCATCGCGCAGCTGCTGTTTCTGGTTTTCCGTCATCGTCTTGCTTTGTGCGATGCCGGTAGTGAGGATCGCCTGCCCAATGCCGATCATTACCGGCAATTGATCGTGGTATCGCTGGTCCATTTGCGCGAGCTTGGGCTTGAGCTGGTTGTACAGCGTGGTCTCCGCGTTGGGTGCGGTCAGTTGCTTGACCGCTTGTGCGAAGCGGGCGCGGTCTTCATCCGTGATGGGATGCTCATCGGGACGCAGTCGTGTCCAATCGGCCCGCAGGTTCGCGTAGTCCGCCGGGGGCAGGGCAGATTTCCAGAAACCGGCGAAATCGCCAGCCTTGATGAGTGCAACGGATTGCTGCACGGCAGCTTCCGGGGTGGCGCCTCCTGGCACTGCGGTGGCCTCTTCCTTCTTGTGGCAGGCAGCCAGGGCGAGCATTGCCAACAGTAGCAGGCTTCGGCCAAGTGTCTGAAAACGCATGGAATATCTCACATGGGAGGGCGGTGGCTTGCCGACGGCAAGGATGATAAGGAGCACCGCAGGTCTAGGGCGCGGTGCATCTTAGAGCCTGGCGAAGGTGATGCGTAGTCCGGTCAGTCCAGCCCAAAAGAAAACCCCGCGGACGGAAGGTCTCGCAGGGTCATGCCGGCAGAGCCGGAAGGGAAATGGCCGTGCCCGCAGAGATTTGGAGGTCAGCAGGATCCGGCAGGGGAGATGATACGACCCTGCCATATTTAAGGCAATACTTTAAGTTTATGCGCTTAAATGATTGATATTATTAGTTAATACGTAACGCCTGAATTTTTTCCAGGCGTCGCTGCTCGCGCGGAGCACTCCAATCATTATTAAACAGGGCTGGCTCCCATGATCCATAGGTCGGATTGGGTAAAACGAACCAGCGGGCGCCGATCCAGTGGCTGTAGGGTGTCATGGCCTGCGCACGTCCAGCTTCGGTATTGCTCAATACTGTGACGAAGTCCCCCAACTGGTCGCCGAACTGCATCAGGACGCGGTAATGCTGGCTGACCAGCTGACGACGGCAGCTCTTTTCGGTACCCACCTGGTCGCAGCCGCGCAGGATGGTTCCCAGGCCGAGGAAGGCATTCGGGCCGGAGACCGGCAAACCCACCTTGCGCAGATTGTCGATTGTCGCGGCATCCAGGTCTTGCGAGCGGTTGGAAATGTAGATCACGGCAATGCCGTGTTTCACTGCAAATTGCGTGAAGGCGACGGCGCCTGGCAGGGCGCGGGCACGTTCTTCTTTGCACCAGGCTGCCCAATCGGCTTCGTTGAATTCGCCACCGTGCCGGATGAGGCGTGCCTGATAGGGAGAGTTGTCGAGCACCGTTTCATCGATATCCAGAATGACTGCGGGTTTGAGACCTTTATAGGGCGCGATGCGATCCTCGGCGGGCAGTGCATCCCAGTTTTTGTCTTTCAACGCGGTAAGCAATTGTGATTGCGCACTGCGATAGGTCTCAAGGTAGATCAAATCGTGCTCAAGCGCCGTTTGCGTCCAGGCGACCGCATTGAGATTGTCGTCAGCGGGAACGGCGGGCTGGTGCGTCGTCGTTTGGCCGACCGTCGTCGGTGCGGCCACTGATGGCTGCGGCGCGTGGCTTGCGCAGCCGCAAAGCAAGAACATTGAGCCCACGATGACGGGCAGGGACTTGATCATGAATCACCCTGTGAAAAAAGCAAAAGGAGTGTGCAGAGGATGGCGCAAGTTTATGACAGACTTGTCCGCACCAGGTTTCCCCCACAGGACCTCAGCGTGCCCGCATCTTTTGAATCCACTCGCGGCATCCGCATAACCAGTTACGTCTTAAGCGCGTTTGCCCTGCTACTGGTGCTGTGCCTGCATCTACTTCCCGCATTGTTCGCTGGTTTGCTGGTGTACGAGCTGGTCCATGCAATGACTCCCTTGCTGGGTCGTCGTATCTCGGGCGAGCGGGCGCGCGTAGTGGTGGTGACGGTGCTAGGCGTCATCGTGGTGGGACTGCTCACCTTGCTGGTGATCGCGTTGATCAGTTTTTTCCGCAAGGAAGTCAGCGACCCGGAGCTCTTGTGGCAACAGCAACTGATGCCGCTGGTGGAGAAGGCGCGTCAGCAACTGCCTGGATCGCTCACGAGCTGGTTACCCGATAGTGTCGACGAACTGCGGGTGATGGCTTTGGATCTCACTCGCAAGCACGCCTTGAGCCTGCAGAACGCCGGCAAGGAAACGGCGCGGGTCTTGGCGCGCATCATCGTCGGGCTGGTGTTGGGTGCGCTGGTGGCGCTCAATCAGGAGCGTCCGCAGCATCAGATCGGGCCTCTCGCAGCGAGACTGGGGGAGCGCTGCCAGCATCTGGCGACCGCGTTCCATCACATCGTGTTTGCGCAAATCAAGATTTCACTGATCAATACCATCGCAACCGGCATTTTCCTGCTTGGCGCGCTACCGTTGTTTGGCGTGCATGTGCCGCTGGCAAAGACGCTGGTGATCGTTACCTTCCTGGCCGGCTTGTTGCCGGTGATCGGCAATCTCATCTCGAACACGGCAGTCACGATTGCGGGCCTGTCCGTGTCGGTGTGGGTGGCCGTTGCATCGCTCGGCTTTTTGATCG
Source organism: Dyella sp. SYSU CM1112 (assembly GCF_058216415.1). NCBI lineage: Bacteria > Pseudomonadati > Pseudomonadota > Gammaproteobacteria > Lysobacterales > Rhodanobacteraceae > Dyella > Dyella sp. SYSU CM1112. The sequence goes on from NZ_JBZEGI010000023.1 coordinate 41,171, forward strand.
TGATTCACAAGCTGGAGTATTTTCTCAACGCGCGCATCATCGGTATCCGCATCCGTGCACGTGCGTGGGAGCTGCTGGTCGCCATGCTGGTGATGGAGGCGGCATTCGGTCTCGCCGGGTTGATCGCGGCGCCCGTTTACTATGCGTATCTCAAGAGCGAATTGGAGGCGAGGGCACTGATCTGACGGCCCAGGTCTTCAGGGATTACGAACGATTGATGGCTTCCAGCAACGCGTCGTTCTCCATGCGGCCTTCCCACGTGTCACCATGAAGCAACTGTTCCAATGGCAGGCGTGAACGCCATCCGGCGATTTCCAATTCCGGCTTGGGAAGAAACTCGCTGACATGGCCCAGGCACAGATATGCCACGGGATAAACATGCGATGGCAGTTTCAGCACGCCGGCTAGCTTGACGGGATCGACAATGCTGACCCAGCCAACGCCGATGCCTTCAGCGCGCGCGGCGAGCCACAAATTCTGCACTGCCAGGCAGGTGCTGAAGAGATCGGTCTCCAGCATCGTATTGCGGCCCAATACGTGCGGGCCGCCACGCTGGCGATCACAGGTGATGCAGAGATTGATCGGGCTGTCGACGATGCCTTCCAACTTCAGCCGGCGGTACTGTTCCGCGCGCTCGCCTGCATAACGGGTCGCTGCATCCGTATTGGCCTCCTCGTATAGGGCTTTCACCGCGTGTTTGACATCGATGCTCTCGATGACGATGAAGTCCCAAGGCTGCATGAAGCCGACGGAGGGTGCGTGATGCGCTGCCTGCAGCAATCGGGCCAGCACAGCCGGTGCGATCGGCTCGGGCAGGAACTGCGAGCGCACGTCACGGCGCTCGTGGATGGCGCGGTACAGTCCGGCACGCTGTTCGTCGGAAAAGCGGTGATCGTTCATGGTTGCTCTCAGTTGCCGGCCAATAGCGCCGCAATCTTCGCCATGTGCGATTCGGCGGTTTCGCGCACGGCTTGTTTATCGGCCTCGGGATCCTTGCCCTCCCAGTGCAGATCTTCCTGTGGCAATTCCTGCAGGAACCGGCTGGGCTGGTTGCTGTGCACTTCACCGTAGCGCTTGGTCTTGGACGACCAGGACAAGGTCAGACATTCCTTGGCACGCGTGATGCCCACATACATCAGGCGACGTTCTTCCTCGACGCGGCCTTCATCGATGGCACCATCGTGCGGTAACGTGCCTTCCTCGCAGCCAACGATGAAAACGAAGCGGAATTCCAGACCTTTTGCTGCATGCAGGGTCATCATGCGCAGCGCGTTGCCGGGTTCGTCACGATCGGCATGTGTGAGCAGCGCCAGTTGCGAGGCAAGATCACCAGCGCTGTTGCCGCCCTTCTGCATGGCGCGGAACCAGTCGGCCAGTTCGCGCAGGTTGCCAAGACGCCGTTCGCGCAGTGCCGCATCCTGGGTGCCCGTGGCGATGTGCGCCGCGTAGTTGGTGCGGGTCAGTAAGCGATCGACCAGATCCGCGGCGCTTTCGTGCAATGAAGCGCTGCGCAATTCATCCAGTAGCTCGGAAAACGATGCCAGTGCGGCAGCGGGCCGCGGACTGAGTTGGCGCAGCACGCCATCGCTGCGTGTGGCTTCAAGCAACGAACAGTGGCGCGATTGCGCCAGCTGTCCCAGTTTCTCAAGCGTGGTGGCGCCGATTTCACGCTTGGGTACGTTGACCACGCGCAGGAAGGCGGCGTCGTCACTGGGATTGGTGAGCAGGCGCAGGTAGCCGAGCAGATCCTTGACCTCCGCGCGATCCAGAAAAGACAGCGCACCGGTCAGGTGATACGGCACACGTGCCAGGCGCAGTGCTTTCTCCAGTGGACGTGCCTGGAAATTGCCGCGATAAAGAATCGCCATGTCATGCCAGCGCACTTTGTGCCGTTCGGCCAGCGTGGCAGCCATGCCAGCGATGCGTTCGGCCTCATGATCGGCCTCCTTGCATTCGATCACGCGGATGGGAGCGCCTTCGGGATGGTCGCTCCACAGCCGCTTGCTATGCACATGCGGGTTATTGGCAATCAGCTGATTGGCAGCACGCAGGATGCGTTTGCCACAGCGATAGTTCTGTTCCAGCTTGATCACGCGCAGGCTCGGCCAGTCTTTGCCGAGCTGATCGATGTTTTCAGGATTGGCGCCGCGCCAGGCGTAAATGGACTGGTCGTCATCGCCCACACAGGTGAAATGGCCACGCTCGCTCGCCAGGGCTTTCAGCAGGCGATATTGCGCGTCGTTGGTGTCCTGATATTCGTCTACCAGCAGATAGCGCAGGCGCTCGCGCCAGGTGTCACGGCATTCCTGATCGGATTCCAGAATGCGCAGGGGCAACCGGATCAAGTCATCGAAATCAACTGCATTGAAAGCGGCGAGGCGTTGCTGATACATCTGATAGATGGTCGCCGCGTCCAGTTCGCGCGGACTACGTGCGGCGGCTAGGGCTTCCTCCGGCGACAGTCCGCTGTTCTTGGCGCGGCTGAGCAGGTTGCGCAATCCGAACAACACATCCGGCTTGGCGCCTTTGGGGGCCAGTTCCTTGACGATGTTCTCGCTGTCATCAGCGTCCAGCACCGAGAAGCCGCGTCGAAGGCCGGCGCGCGCGTGTTCGATCTGCAGGAATTTCAGCCCTAGTGCATGGAACGTGCAAACGGTGAGCGCTTCGGCGTCTTCCGCGCTGACCAGTTTGCTGACGCGCTCCCGCATTTCACGCGCAGCCTTGTTGGTAAAGGTGATCGCGGCAATTTTGGAAGCCGCCAGCTTATGGCGCTGCACCAGATGCGCGATCTTCTGGGTGATGACGGAGGTTTTACCGGAGCCGGCGCCGGCGAGCACCAGCAGCGGGCTGTCGACGTGTTCGACGGCGGCCAGTTGTTGGGGATTGAGCATGGGAGGCTAACGGGCGGCGAGCGAGTGATGGTAGCAAAGAGTAAGCTCAGGGAACGGTGTGATGGAAAACATTTGCAGGGCCGCCCGGGCAGACAGCGTCGCAGGCGCCCTCTATTCATGCCCCACCCCCGGCTCTACCATGCCCCACTTGTTCCATCCGGCACGCCTATGGCCAAGCTCTACTTCTATTACTCGGCAATGAATGCCGGCAAGACCACCAATCTGCTGCAAAGCGCTTACAACTATTACGAGCGCGGTATGCGCACGTTGATCCTTACCCCGGCGCTAGACAATCGGTACGGCGATGGCATGGTGGCCTCACGCATCGGCTTGAAGTCGCAGGCCCAGCGTTTCACGGCGCAAAGTGATTTGCTTGCGCTCGTGCGTGCCGACATGGCGGCGCACGGTGACTTGCATTGCGTGTTCGTCGACGAGGCCCAGTTCCTGACCAAGACACAGGTATGGCAACTCACGGACGTGGTCGACCTGCTTAACATCCCCGTACTGGCTTATGGATTGCGCACGGACTTCCGTGGCGAATTGTTCGAAGGCAGTCGTTACCTGCTTGCGTGGGCTGATAGCTTGGAAGAGATCAAGACGATTTGCCATACCGGCCGCAAGGCCATCATGGTGGTGCGGGTGGATGAGCAAGGACGCGCGATCACCGAGGGGCCTCAGGTTGAGATTGGTGGCAATGAGCGCTATGTCTCGGTGAGCCGCGCCGAGTTCAAGAAAATCACACAGGGGCATGGCCGCATCGAACTGCAACAGCCGAACTTGCCGTTGGATGACAAGTCCTGATCGGGATCAGGCAACGACTGAAGCCATCGGGGCTATCAAGGAAAAAACATGAGCAATCCGGTCACCTATTTTCCCGCCTGGCAGCGTCCGCATTGGCAGCCTCGCGAGGAGGAAACCATTCTGCAGTTCTACGTGTTCGGTGATTTTCAGCCGACCCGGGTGCCATCCGTGCAGTACGGCAGCGACGGCTTGCCGGAAGAAGTGCAGTTGACCAGTCATCATCATCATGTGTTGCGTGACTGGGAGGGGTATCCGCTGAAGGGGCCGTTGGGCGAACTGTTCAAGAACGACGCGCCGCAAGCCTACGAGCAAGCCATGGCCGCGCCGCAGGTGCTGGTGTTGCACGGCAAGTTCAAGGATCAGCCCGATACAGGCTATCTGCGCGATACCTTCGGCGTGCTCGCTGGCTTGCTTGATATCGGGGGCGTGGCGATTCTCGATCCGCAGATCCTCACGTTGTTCAGTGCCGACGAGTGGCGCCATCGTTATCTGATCAAGGATGGCGCTCCTTTGCGGCACCATGCATTGATCTTGCGGGATGACGACGAAACGCCGGGACGGCAGTGGATTCACACACGCGGCCTGCGTAAGTTCGGTCGTCCCGATATCAGTCTGCGTAATGTGCCTGAAGGCGAGGTCGATCGCGCTGGGGCGTTGTGCCAGCAATTGATGGAGCTGGAAGCGCTGGGCGCACATTTCACCGATGGCCAGGTGTTGGAAGTCGATGGCATCTTTGGTGGCCTGGTCGCCGAACTGCGTGGCGGGTATGACGACCCGGAATTCAACAATACGTACGTTGCATTTCATTGGCCCGACGAAGAGTAATCGGCGGTTGTTTGCCGGATGGCCCTACTCAGCGCCTTGTTCGCTGTCGTTCCCGCGCAAGCGGGAATTTACGTCGAAACAGGCGTTGGCTGTGGCTGGTTGCGCAAGACAGATGCGGAAAAAAACATCAGCTATCGCTGGCAGCGCGGACACCAGAACGTCGAGCGCTGCCCGATAACCTGCTGCCGTATCGGCGTGCCGCATACCTTGCACGGTTCGTCTTCACGCCCATAGACGAATAGCTCCCGGAAGAAATAGCCCGGTGCACCATCCGGATTGAGAAAATCGCGCAGCGTGGTGCCGCCGCGTTCGATAGCCCAGGCCAGAATGCGCTTCACATCGCTTGCCAAGCGTTGGTAACGAGCACGAGAAATCGAGCCGGTCGGGCGGCGCGGGTCGATGCCGGCGGCAAATAGCGCTTCGCTCGCGTAGATGTTGCCCACGCCCACCACAATGGCGTTGTCCATCAGAAATAATTTGACGGCAGCCTTGCGCCCTCTCGATCGTCGCCACAACACATCGCCATCGAAGGCATCGGTCAATGGCTCGGGGCCAAGATCAGCGAGCAATTCGTGAGTCGTTCCTGCCGCTTGCCAAAGCAGGCAGCCAAAGCGCCGCGGATCAGTAAAGCGCAAGATACGTGGACGTTCGCCTTGCAAAGGTTCCAGCGCGATATCGACATGATCGTGCAAACCGGCTGCGGCATCGGGCGGCAACACGCGCAACACGCCAGTCATGCCCAGATGCAACAGCGCACTGCCGACATGAGTATGCAGTAGTAGATATTTGGCGCGCCGTTCGACGTCGTCGATGCGCTGTCCAGGTAGCAACGTGGAGATTTCCTGCGGAATCGGCCAGCGCAGATCGGCGCGCCGCAACGTCACGGCGGCGACGCGCCGACCGATCAGGTGTGGGGCGATACCTCGCCGCGTGGTTTCGACTTCGGGTAATTCAGGCATGTCATTGCATCTGGATGGATGCGCTCTGTGCGGAGCGGGGCATATAGCGAAGCGATACGATGCCAACCCGTTCGCCCGCTTGCACGTAGACATTCTGACCTACGGCGGTGGCTTCGCCGAAGCGCAAGGTTTGGCCGTCCAATTCCAGTTTGGCCTGGGGCGGTGCAAGTCCGATCTTGGCCAGGTCGTAGCTGCCGGCCGGCTGCCAGCTCTGGACGGGAGCCGCGGCAATGCGCGTCAATTCGCCCAGGCGCAAATCATCGGCGTGCGAAGGGTTGGTTTGCTCGACGCGCCACCAATGCTGGCCGCGCTTCACGTAGTGTTCGGAGGGTGCGTTGCCCATCTGCAGCGTGATACGCGTAATGGCATCGGGCTTGAGCGGCAGAAGAGTGCCGGGTGCGGCACGGTCATCGCTGCGCCATTGCCATCCGGCAGCAGCGATCAGCAGTGCGACGGCCAGCAACAGCCATAGTTGGCTACGCGTGGCTCGTTTCATGCGCGCCGGCGCCGCCACGCAATGATGCTGGCAATGATCAACAAACCTATCGGCATGATGACGATGAACAGAAGAGTGAGCACGTTCAGTTCACCTTGCGATACGTGGAGCACACGATCAGGGGCGCCGCGCGAAGGCATGTCGATGAGTTCATCGTCACCCAGCAGCCAATCGAAAATGCGCTCGCCGAGCGCGCGGTTGCCGCCGTTGCCAAGATAGCTATTGGAGAGGAAATCCCCGTTGCCGATCACCACCACGCGCTGCTCGCTCTTGGCAGGGCTGGGCGAAAGGCGGCTGAGTGCGAAACCGAAATCGAGAGGGCCTTTCTGAGGGACGCTCGCGCTGCCGTCCAGCGATTGTGTGGTGGATTGCGGGCTGGAGCGCAAGAACGGCTCAATATGCCATTCGTCTTTTTGCGCTTCCGCCAGCGGGGCGACTTCAGGGAATAGCGTGGTGAGTGTGAAGCCGCGTGTGATCGCACTGCGCGGATAATCGCCGAGCACGATCATGCGTGGATCTTTCAATCCAAGTGCGGAGGAAGAGGCGTCGACCAGTTCGCCGGGTAGCACGCGGATGCCGAGTGCCTCGGCGAGCGGCTGCAGGCTGGGATCGAGATTGCCGGGATCGGCAAGCCACAACAGATTGCCGCCATTGCCGAGGTAATTGATCAATGCTTTTGTTGCGCCCGGGGAAAGCGGTGCCTGCGGTCCGGCCAGCACGACCAGGTCGGTCTGATCAGGCACACCTGTGGTCTGCGAGAAATTCAGGGGCACTGCGCGCATCCCGCTTTGCTCGAGTTGCGTGACGAACATGCCGAGGTCTGCATTCGCCACGCCATCCGCGCGTCGTTCACCGTCACCGGTGACGAAGGCAACGATGCGGTCGTTGCCTCGTACCAGGCGTTCCAGCGCATCGGTGAGGCTGCGTTCGGTCAAGGTATCCAGGCGTTGTTCGCGATCCCGATAGTGAAGGATCAATTCGCCATCCACAGTGATGCCCAGCTGGCGCATTGCCGCTGGATCTTTTTGCGGATCCACGAAACGAAGGCGCAAGTCAGGCTTGGCTTGCTGGTAACGCTGCAACACGGCCGCAATGGTTTGCCGTAGATCACCCTGTGGGCTGGCGTAACTGATGATGTCGACGGGATCTTTCAGCTTCGCCAGCACCGCTCGTGTTTGCGGCGACATGCTCACGCGGCTGTTGTATGTCCAATCGGAGATGTGGTCGTGACGTACGGTGAGATAAGCGATCGCACCGGCACCCAGCAACACCAGCAGCGCAAACAACCAGCCATTGAGGCGGTTCGTGATCCTTGTCGTCATCAGCCGCGTTCCTTGTCCGCAGCCAATCGCCGCGCACCCAGGGCCAAGGCAACAACGATGACGAGCAGAAACCAGACCAGGTCGGCGCTGGAGACGAGGCCGCGCAGTAAGGTCTCCTGATGCGTGCTCATGGCCAGCCAATTGAGAAAGCCATAGTTGATGCCGGCCAGTTGTGCGCCCAGGTTGATGCAGTTCAGCGCCAGGCCGACCATCAAGGCGGCAATGGCCGCGACCGCCGGATGAGAAGCGAATGCCGAACAGGCGACGCCTATTGCACCAAGCACTGCCAGTCCCAGAAACGTGCCTAGCGTAGCGGCAGCGAGCTTGCCCCAATCGAGCGTCGCCCCGTGGGCGAGGCTCACTGGAATGGCCAGCGCCAACAGCAACCAAAGCGTCAGCCAGATCAATATCGCCAGATATTTACCAAGCAGGATGCGCCAGGCGGAAAGACCGGCCGCAAAGAACAGGGGCAACGTGCCGGCGCTGCGTTCGCTGGCCAGCGTGGACATGGTCAGCAAGGGAACCACCAGCAACGCTAGCTCGATCACGCCGAAGGGTAATGGACTGCCGGTGATGAGGCTGCTGTACATCCGCACGGCCACTAGATCGGTATAGCCCGGCCCGTCCGGCAACGCGGCAAGTTTCACTTGGTTGAGCAAGAAGATCTGCAGCAACAGTGCGAAACGCCAACCGAGTTCCGCAAGGGCGAGTGCGGCGATGATCCAGCCAAGAGGGCGTACAAACAGGCGGCGTAGTTCGAGCCGCGTCACAGCAAGCAAGGTCATGCGGCTCGGGCCATGGCGATGTCGAAAAAGATTTTTTCCAGCGCGGTGTGCTGGTCTGCCGGAAGCGGTGCGTCGTAGCGCAAGCGTCCTTCATGCAGGATGGCGACGCGGTCGCACACGGCGGTGACCTCGGCAAGCTGGTGCGTGGAAAGAATGATGGCCGTGCCATTGGCGGCCAATTCGCGCAGCAGGGTGCGCAGCGCTGTCACTTGCACGGGATCGAGGGCGTTAGCAGGTTCATCCAGTACCAGCAGGGCAGGACGATGGAGCAGGGCGCAGGCCAGGCCGAGACGTTGGCGCTGGCCCTGCGACAAAACGCCTGCCAGCCGTCGGCTCAGGTCTTTCAAATCCAGGCGTTCAAGGACTTCGTTGCCGGCCTGCTGCAGCCTTGCGCCAGAAATGCCGCGCAGATGGCCGTGTGCGTCAAGATGTTCACGTACGGTCAGTTCCGGCCAAAAGGGGGCACCTTCAGGCAGCCACCCAAGGGCGTGTCGGGCCAGTTCCGGCTGCTCCAGGAAGTCCTGGCCTTGCAGCCGGATCGAACCCTGGTCCGGCCGGAGCGCCCCAGCGATCATCGCCAGGGTCGTGGATTTGCCGGCTCCATTAACCCCCAGCAGCCCCAGGACCTGGCCAGATGCAAGGCTCAGAGACAGGTTGCAGACGGCTGCCCGGCCGGCACGGCGCCGGGTGACTTCTTTAAGTTGCAATACGGGAGGTGAAGCAGGTTTAGGCGCGTTCATTGCATGATTGTCGGGGTGACCCCATTCGCCATACAACCGGTGGTCGTCACGAAGTATGGGGTTAACCGGGGTCATAATGCCCCAGGACTCCATGCTGGTGGGTACGGACGCTGTCGACTAGACTGCTTTTCAATATCCTAGGATCTTTCTCAGATGTTCGATGCTGTATTGCATTTCCTCTCCAACGGTGTGAGTAGTGCCGGGTGGGTGGCGATCCTTGTCTACCTGCTGGTAGTCACGCAGATCACCATTTTTACCGTGACCTTGTACCTGCATCGTTGCCAGACTCACCGCGGCGTCGATTTGCATCCGTCGATCTCGCATTTTTTCCGCTTCTGGGGCTGGCTCACCACGGGCATGGTCACCAAGGAATGGGTGGCGGTGCATCGCAAACACCACGCCAAGGTAGAGACCGAGGAAGATCCGCACAGTCCGCAGATTTACGGCATCAAGAAGGTGTTCTGGGATGGCGTTTCGCTGTACCGCGACGCCAGCTATATCAAAGAAGATCTGGAGAAATACGGTCGCGGCACGCCGGACGACTGGATCGAGCACAAGGTTTACAGCGCTCATCCGTATTGGGGCCCGGCCCTCATGCTGATCATCAACTTCACCCTGTTCGGCGTGATCGGCCTGGCAGTGTGGGCGGTGCAGATGGCTTGGATTCCGTTCTGGGCTGCGGGTTTCGTCAACGGCATTGGGCACTGGTGGGGCTATCGCAATTTTGAAAGCTCCGATACTGCGACCAACCTGATCCCGTGGGGTTTCTGGATCGGCGGTGAAGAGTTGCACAACAATCACCACGCCTTCCCTAGCTCGGCCAAGTTCGCGCTGCGCAAGTGGGAGTTCGATATCGGCTGGGCCATGATCTGTCTGCTGCGCGGTGTGGGGCTGGCTAAGGTGCTGCGCGTCGCGCCAACGCTCGACATCCGCCCCAATGTGCATCTGCCGGATGCTGAAACCCTCAAGGCTGTGCTGACCCACCGCTTCCAGGCGATGACCGATTACTACCGCAATGTGATCGTGCCGACGCTGGCGGATGAAGCGCAGCATGCCGGTGAAAGCATCAAAGCCGTGCCGCGCCGCATGCGCCGCGCCTTTGCTGATGGTGGTCGCTGGCTCGATGGTGAAGGTCGCGATCGTATGCAGGCCGTGCTGGCCAAGCGTCCCAACCTCAGCGTCGTATGTGATTTCCGCAATCGCTTGGCCGAACTGATGGAACAGCGTGGTGCCGATCAGGCGCTCAGGGGGCTGCAGCAATGGATCACCGAAGCAGAGCAGAGCGGTATCCGTGCGCTGCAGGACTTCGCACAGCGGTTGAAAGGGTATGCAGTGGTAGCTGGCTAAGCTTTGTTATCCAAGTGTCAAAAAAAAGCCCGCCTTTCCAGGCTGTGTCAAAACTCATCTGACACATAGACGCTGAAGCGGTCGCAAGCAAGAATGCCCTCGCAGACCCCGAGGGCATTTTATTTATGGGCCATATCACCGGCGAAGGTCGCGGTCAGAGCGCATTGTTTGCGTTGAGTCTGGACGATCTTCTGCCGGGCGATCACGCCTGCCGGTTGATCGATGCGTTCGTGTCGAGTCTGGATCTTCAGGGGCTGGGTTTTGCCCGAAGCAAACCGGCCGCAACGGGACGCCCGGGCTACGACCCGGGCGACTTGCTGCGCCTTTATTTGTACGGTTATCTGCAACAGATCCGTTCGTCGCGGCGGTTGGAGACCGAGTGCAGCCGGAACATTGAGCTGATGTGGCTGCTGGGGCGGCTTGTGCCTGACCATAAGGTGATCGCGGAGTTTCGCCGTTTGCACGGCCAAGCCGTGGCGGTGGCCGGTGCAGCGCTCATCCAGTGGGCCAAGGCCCAGGCGCTGCTACAGGGTAGCAGGGTCGCCATCGATGGCTCGAAGTTCCGCGCTGTGAGCAGCAAGCGCAGCGTGGCCGCGCGCGAGGCCTGGGCTCGATACCTGGGCGAGCTGGACATGGCCGATGCCGCCGAAGGTCCTGCACCCAAGCCTCATCCGGAGCCGGAGGCCCGCTTCATGCGCAGCCCCACCGAGGGCAAGATCCCTGCTTACAACGTGCAAACGGCGGTGGAAGTCACCACCGGCCTGATCGTGGCGCACGAGGTCACCACCGCAGGGGGCGACAATCGCCAACTGCTGCCCATGGCGATCAAGGCCCGAGAGGTGCTGGGCGCTTCGACGTTGCACGTCGTCGCCGACGCG